>JAKAMT010000015.1 GCA_021812705.1 Bacteroidota bacterium
CCGCATCCCTATCATTATAACCGGCAAGAATAGTTCCCGCAATAAAATTGACATTTGTCGAGACATCAATTTTATATCCTGCGGCACCCACGACAGAGTTCCAATTTGCCTGAAAGCTGCTTAGTGCTAAAGAAGTAGCCGCTGCAGATGCCGGAACACCAGAAGGATCTACCGCAGTAGTCAGATTAGTAACATTCGAATTACCGCTTGTTGCACTGGTGTTGTATGATCTAACTCGATAATAGTAATTAGTGCTGCCGTTAACACTGGAAATTGTAAGACTTACTACATTTCCAGCATCATAATTGTTATACACACCGACGAAACTTGAAAAATCTGAAGCGGATGAGACATCAATCCGGTAACCTGTTGCACCGGTAGAGGCTCCCCAATTGGCTTTAAATGATGCGTTTGTAATTGAAGATGCCGCAGATGTCACAGGCGGAGCGGGTGCAGTAAGCAGAGTAACTATGTTTGAAACAGAACCGGTACCGCTGGCATTTGAAGCACTTACTCTGTAGTAATAAATTGTATTTGCACTCAATCCGGTTACTGATTTAGATGTACCGGTCGATGCATCATACGGATTGTATCCAGCAATATGAGAAGAAAAATCGGGAGTCGTTGAAATCTCCAGGTAATAATTATCTGTTCCTGTCGATGTTCCCCAGCTTGCAGTGAAAGCGGAGTTGGAGATCGAAGATGCAGCGGAAGCTGCAGGTGCAGCAGGTTTTGTTAATGCAGTAATTGTATTTGAATTTCCGCTTGCCCTTCCGCCTAGAGATGATCTGACTCTGTAATAATAAGTAGAGCCGCTGGTCAATCCAGCAACGGTATAAGAAGCGGCGCTTCCGATATCTTTATTATCAAACCCGGCTAAAAAAGATGAAAAGTTTGAAGCAGCAGATACATCCAATTTATAACTGTCAGCGCCGGCGCTGGCATTCCAGTTAGCCGTGAAATTCGTTTCCCCAAATGACGATGCATTAGTAGCCACCGGTGCAGAAGTGCCGGTCATTACAGAAGAATAACCGGAATTGTTGCTTAAACCGGAAGAATTTTCTGCCCGCACTCTATAAAAATAATTTGAATTCGCCGTCAGATTTGTGTTCACATCAATATAGCTGTTCGCACCAGCATCAACATCGCTCCAGTTCAGCACAGGTGAGGTAAATGCGGCATCCGTAGCAACATCGATATAATATTTAGTTGCTCCGGTGGAAAGATTCCAGTTGGCCCTGAAACTTGTTGTCTGCACATTTGTAGCAGTTGCTATCACCGGATCTGAAGGAATCGTGAGCACTGTCCTTGTGTCTGAATCGCTGCTGGCACCGTTTGAATTAAATGATCTAACTCTGTAATAATAACTTATTCCTGATGATAAACCTGTTATAAATACAGATGTGGAATTTCCTACGTCTTGATTTTGAAATCCCGAAACGAAAGTACCCACATCAAAACCGCTTGTTGAAGAAACATCGAGAAAATATTTTGTTGCACCGGTTACTGCGCCCCAATTTGCGGTAAATGAATTTTGAGTTATTGCAGTCGCTGCTAAAGTGGCCGGAGCCGCAGGTGCAGTGGTCAAACTCATATATGCGGAATTTGATCCGGTTCCGCTGCCGTTGTATGCTTTGACACGGTAATAATAAACTGTTCCGCTGTTCAATCCCGTTACATTTTTAGACGAGACATTATTCACATCAAGATTATCATAGGAGAGAATCGTTCCCGTAAAATCTGAAGTAGTTGACACATCAATTTTGTACCCGGTGGCTCCAGTCGCCGTATTCCAATTCGCTTTGAAACTTGTAGACTGAATTTCTGTTGGCGTCAAAATTCCAGGCTCGGAAGGGAGGGTGATTGTACCTGTATATGAGGATGAAGCGCTGGTGCCGCTCTGATTCTTTGCTCTAACCTGATAATAATAATTTGTTCCGCCCGATAATCCGGAAACATTGTAGGATGTAACATTATTGACATATTTATTGTTAAATCCCGTTACAAAAGTTGTAAATGAATTATCGGTCGCCACATCTATATAATAACCGGAAGTTCCGGTAGAAGAATTCCAATTCGCAGTAAAATATGTTTCCCCGACAGAAGTCGCGGATAATGTGGATGGAACCGCCGCAAGAGTTAGAACACTTACATTGCCGGAATTCGATACTGTAGATCCGCCATTGTATGCATGTACTCTGTAATAATATGTTGTACCGCCCGTTAATCCCGTTACAGGATAAGTTGTTACATTCAGAACATCCAGATGATCATATGTTCCCACGTACGATGCAAAATTGGAAACCGTTGAAACATCAATTTTATATCCTGTTGCACCGGCATCGGCATTCCAGTTCAAATTGAAACCGGTGGAAGTGATTGAAGTAGCGGCTGTAGCATTCAATGTGCCGGCAGGATCTGCATTTGTTGCTTGTGTAATTGTACCGGAATTTGTGCTCGTACCGCCGGTGTTATATCCTTTTACACGATAATAATAAGTTGTTCCGCCAACCAATCCGGATATTGCGAATGAAGTCACATCTCCGACATCCAAATTATTATATCCGCTGACGAACGAAGAAAAATCATTCGCTGTGGAAAGATCCAATTTATATCCTGTAGCACCTGTTGACGAATTCCAATTTGCTGTTAATCCGTCGTTTGCAATCGCAGATGCAGCGGCAGATACGGGTGCATCCGGAACTGTTAAAACAGTAACAGTAGTTGAATTGGAACTGGTGCCGGACCCGTTGACTGCGCGGATTCGATAATAATAAGTCGTGCCTGCAGTAAGATTTGAATTTACAGAATAAGTCGTAACCGCACCCACGTTCACATCTTCCCATCCGGTAACGAATGTCCCGAATCCTGATAAAGTTGACACATCCAATCTATAACTTGCAGCGCCCACTGAAGCACTCCAGTTAGCGCTGAAACTTGTTGAAAGAACCGCGGATGCCGGTGAAACTGCCGGCGGTTTTGGTATCCCTGCTGTAGTCTGCGGTGAAATTGTGCCCGATACACTGCTTGTTCCCGCCCTGTTATATGCAGATATTCTGTAATAATATTGCGTGCTGGAATTTAATCCGGTCACTGTGAAAGAAGTTACATTTCCTACATCCAAAGTATTGTAACCGCTAACAAAAGTCCCTGCTCCAAATCCGCTGTTCGTTGAAACATCCAGATAATATCCTGCGGCACCTGCAGATGCGCTCCAGTTTGAAATGAAACTGTTGCTCGTTACAGATCCGGCGGCCTGCTCCGTTGGTGCTGCGGGAATTGTAACTACAGTAATGATTGATGAATTTCCGTCTGTGCCGCTTGCGTTATATGCTTTAACTCTATAGTAATAACTAGTGCCCGCATTCAATCCGGTTATACTTTCAGATGTTACGTTACCAACATCTTTATTTTCATAAAGCCCCACAAAATTTCCTGCACCAAAAATTATATCTGTGGATACATCCAGCTTGTATCCTGTTGCTGAAGTCGATGAATTCCAGTTGGCATTAAATGCGTTTGCGGTAGTTCCGGTTGCAGCGGTTGAGACTGGCGCCGGCGGAAGAGTTAAAACTGTTCTGTCCGCAGAGTAAGGACTGCCTCCGCCCGCATTATATCCCTTAATCCGATAATAATAAGTTGTGCCCCCGGATAATGCCGTCACTAAATATGAAGTAACATTGCCCACATCTTTTCCGTTGTATCCGCTCAGATGAGAAGAAAAATCTGAAGCTGAAGAAACAAAAAGATAATAACCGGTTGAACCGGCAGACGACTGCCAGTTCGCAGTGAATTGGGTTAATGCCATATTTGTTGCCGCGTCGGAAGTCGGCGCCGCAGGTGCGGTAAGGGTTGTGATATATGAAGAATTGTTACTTGTTCCGTAGTCGTTGTATGCATAAATCCGATAATAATAATTCGTGTTTTCCGTAAGACCTGAAACTGCATAAGTTAATACATTGCCTACATCTTTTGGATCATAACCGGCAACGAGTGCGGTAAATCCGGAATTAGTAGAGATTTCTAATTTATATCCAGAAGCTCCGGATACGCTGTTCCAATTTGCAGTAAGGTCGGTAGATGTTACAGAAGAAGCAGAGGCATTGATCGGCGCAACAGGTAGCGTTCCGTAAGTAATAACAATTGAATTACTGCTTGAACCGCCGGCATTGTAGGCTCTTATTCTATAATAATAAGCGGTTCCGGGGCTGAGATTTGATGCAACAGAATAAGTGACCACATTGCCAACATCCCGTCCGTTATAACCCGTCACAAATGTGCCGGCACCGAAATTTGAATCAGTTGATACATCGATAAGGTAACCATCTGCGCTTGCAGACGCAGTCCAATTTGCGGAGAAACTGGATGAGGATGAAGCTGAACCGGCCGTTGCCACTGGCGGAAGGGGTGCAGTAACTAATGAGATTACATTCGACTGGTCCGATGTACCGCTTGTATTATTTGATCGCACACGGAAATAATAATTTGTTGCGGCGGTCAAATTTGTATTTACATTCATACTTAAATTATTTCCGGCATCAACATTTTCCCAACCAGTAACAAACGAAGTGAAAGTATTGTCGGTTGCTACATCCAAATAATATTTTGCAGCCCCTTCGGAGGCATTCCAATTCGCAGTGAAACTAGTTTGTGCTACTGAAGATGCAGCAGTTGCAACAGGATTTGGAGAGATCAATAAAACAGAGGTTACATTTGAACTGACTGTTGTGTCAGTCGCATTCATTGCCCTCACCCGGTAATAATAGGTTTTGCCGGCAGCTAAATTGGAATTAACACTGTAAGAGATAACATTTCCGACTGAGACATTATTCCAGCCGGTTACAAAATTTGTGAATAGATTATCACTTGCCACATCCAGAAAATAATTTGTTGCGGAGAGAGCGGCATTCCATTTTGCAGTGAATGAAGTTTGAGTCATCGATACCGCATCTATAGTGACTGGATCCGGAGGTGTAGTTAAAACGGTTATCGATCCCGAATTGCCGCTTGTACCGCTTGCATTTGCTGATCTAACATGGTAATAATATGTTTTTCCGCCCGCGATATTTGTTGAAACTGAATATGCGGTTACATTTCCGACATCAACATTCTCCCATCCTGATACAAAGGTTGAGAAGCCCGCATCTTCGGATACATCCAAATAATATTTTGAGGCGCCTGTAGAAGCATTCCAGTTGGCGCCGAATGATGTTGTTAATATATTTCCCGCGGCAACGGATACAGGATTTGGAGGGATTGTAATTAAATTAATTGTACCCGAATTGCTGCTTGCATTAGATCCGTTTGTGGCTCTCAATCTGTAAAAATATTCTGTACCAGCAGTCAAATTGGTGTTAACCGAATAAGTTGTAACATTCCCAACATTCAGATTGGAATAACCGCTAACGAGTGTGCCGGCGGCAAAAGAAGAGTTTGTCGCCACGTCTAAAAAATAGCCCGTAGCTCCAAGCGATAAATTCCAATTTGCGCTAAAACTGGTTTGCGCCAGATTAGTTGCAGATGTAACATCGGGCGCAGCCGGAGCCGTAACTGCTGTGATAGAATTAGAATAATCGCTGGATCCGTTGCCGTTGTAAGCGATTATTTTGTAGTAATAGGTTGTGTTGCCGGTTAATCCTGTAATATTATAATATAATACGTTGCCGACATTTTTATTCCAGAATCCCGTGACGGAATCCGAAGCGGCAAAACCGGAATTAGTTGCAACAAACAATTTATAACCGGTGGCCGTGGATGTAATGTTCCAATTTGCCCTGAATGAAATATTGTTGATATTTGTGGCATCTGCGGCCACTGGATTCGGAGGAGCAGTCAGTATTTGAATTACATTTGAGTAGTCCGTTGTGCAGTCGGTGTCGTATGCTCTGACTCTGAAATAATAATTTGTACCCGCAGCTAAATTTGAATTGACGGGATATGACGTTACATTTCCAACGTTAAGATTTGAATACCCGCTGACCAGATTAGTAAAATTTACATCGGTTGCCACGTCGATCAGGTAGCCGGTTGAATAACTAACGCTGTTCCAATTTGCAGTAAAACTTGTTTGAGTAATTGATGTAGCAGCCAACGCTACAGGGTCAAGGACCAAAGGCAGCCAGTTAAAAGTTCCTGTTCCCCTGAGAGATCCATTACGGCTTCCTGCGGAAATATTACTTCCACCTGTCCCCGAATTTATTGTTATATAGGAGCCCCTGCCGACCGTAACAGAACTTTGGGCAGATAAATTCTGTATCAGAATTCCAAGAAGAAAAATTGAAAGATAACGGACGAATCCCGTTCGGTTCATAATTTAATTTATTTAATGCTGACCGTTTGAAATAGATTATTTTTTTTCTGATTTTTTTCTTTTGCAGAACCGGTTTGCACGGAAAGCTTCTCTTTCAGATTCCGGATTGCAGCAAGTTCTTCTTCAATTTTATCCAGAGCTGATAATTTTTCTTTTAATTTTTGATTTTCTAAAATAAGTTGAGCGTTTTGAATTTTAATTTCATCAATCATTTTTTTCATTTCGCTGGTCCTTTTTTCAAGGGCCTGCACGCCGGCAAAATTTACACCGTCAATTGATATTGTGCTGATTCCTAAACTGTCGTCGCCGTTAAGATGAAACGCTGCATAAAAATCCTGAGCCATTGGGCCCATGTATCTGACAGAAGTATCCGTTCTTTTATAATTCCAGGTCGTTACAGGAATTTTACTGATCTTGGATAAAAGCGATTCGCCATCAACGGATTGAAAATTTTCTTTTTTGTTCCGGTCAGAATAATTTGACCAGCCGCTCTGTCCGTGTCGCATATAAACGCCGGCAGTGGAATCCGGGTAAGATGACCAAAATCTGTATCCCCCGCTGAAACGCATTGTCAGCTGATTATCTGCGCTTGCGTATGCAGTCTGAAAATATGTGTCGTCACCAATTACCACCGACCCATCCTTATAATTAGTGTCTGCACCGGCTCCGATAGCAATTGAATAGATTCCCGATGCATAAACTTGAGTTCCAATCGCAATTGCATGAGTTCCGCTAGCCTGCGAATAAGATCCCATCGACCAGGAGTAGTCACCGAGAGCTTTACAATAAGCGCCGAATGCATATGAGGCCGTCCCGGTAGCCCGCGGCTGATAACCCATAGCATATGAATATAAAGCTAATTTTGGAACACTAGAACCATCATCATCCCACCATGTAGTTTCTGCCATACCTACTCTTAATGCACCTTTTCTGGGATACCAGTGAAATCTCATTCCCGCTCCCAATTGTCTTGCAGTTCCGGTATTAGCGGTGCCCCTTACAAGAAGTCCCTCCGTTCCTCCTATTTCCAACTGCGCTTTGGGGTCTGTTATATTACTACCTATGCCGACTAAGCCGGTTGCCTGCTTTATAACCATGAAGATATTTGTGGCATCTTTAACATAATAGAGACCGCCGCTTGCTAATGTATTGGTGATATCTTGAGCAAAAATGGAAGAATAAAAAAATAATGTGACAAAGATGGCGAGCTTTTTCATCTGAGTGCTCCTAAAGAAATAATAAACTTTGAAATATATTTTGCGAGACAAATTTTTCTGAAGATTAGTAGCGAGACTGAATGAGAGTTCATAAAATCCATTCCCATATTAATTGAGCTACAAATTTAAAATGGTTAAAACCCTCTTGATTTAATTTAATAAAAGTTTTATTCAGATAACAATGTCCAAATCACAAATATTTTGCTCCCCAAAGTTGTGAATCTCTATAGATCAGAGTCCAATAAAGTGATTTACAGATTCTGCGCACCTTTCACCGTCGATGGCGGCAGAAACTATGCCGCCTGCATAGCCCGCCCCTTCCCCGCACGGAAATAGCCCGTCCAAATCCGGACTCATGAGAGAAATATTTTCACGAGGAATTCTGATAGGTGAGCTGGTTCTGGTCTCTGCGGCAAGTATTTGCGCTTCTTCGGTAAAATATCCGCGCATTTTTTTATCGAACAAAAGTAAGCCGCGGCTTAATCCCTCGACAATGTTTTTGGGAAGAATCTCATGAAGAGGAGAGTTGACCAGTCCCGGTATATAAGATGATTCAGGAAGAGTAGCAGATTTTTTTTCCTTCACAAAGTCTGTAATTCTTTGAGCCGGAGCTTTTTGCGAAGATCCCCCGGCTTCGAATGCAATCCTTTCTATTTTTTTCTGATATTCCAATCCGGCAAACACTCCATGTGAACGGAATTCTGCCCAGTCTTTTTCCCCCACACTTACCACCAATCCTGAGTTTGCAAATTTAGAATCGCGTCTTGATACGCTCATTCCGTTCAGGACCAGTTCTCCGGGAGCTGTAGAGGCCGGAATTATAATTCCGCCGGGACACATGCAAAACGAATAGACTCCATTTCCGTCTATCTGGCATGTCAAAGCATAATTTGAAGCAGGCAAATTTTGAGGACGCACTTTGGAGTGATACTGAATTTCATCTATCAAATTTTGAGGATGTTCAATTCTCACACCGGCTGCAAACGGTTTGGATTCTATATTGATTTTTTTATCGTGAAGCAGATAATAGATATCTCTTGCCGAGTGCCCTGTAGCGAGAATCACCGCGTCAGAAATAAATTCTTTACTACCGTTTACTATTACGCCCCGGATTTTTTTTTCTTGAAGAATAAAATCTGTTACTCGTGAATCAAAGTGTATCTCTCCTCCGCAATTAAGAATAGTTTCACGGATCGATCTGACTACCTGCGGAAGAATATTGGATCCTATATGAGGATGTGCGTCAATCATTATTTCGCGGGGCGAACCGTGCTGAACCAAAACATTCAGGATTCTGCTCACGTCGCCCCTCTTTGTAGAGCGTGTATAAAGTTTGCCGTCGCTGTACGTGCCGGCTCCTCCTTCACCAAAGCAGTAGTTCGAATCTGGATTGACCTCTCCGAATTGCTGAATAGCGCGAAGATCCCTGCGCCGGGACTGAACATCTTTTCCGCGTTCAAAAATAACGGGTTTTATTCCGAGCTCAATAAGCTTAAGGGCGGCAAACATTCCGGCCGGTCCAAACCCAATTATTATAGTACTCCTTTTCCCATTCACGGGAGTAAATTTGACCGGAGAGAAAAATTCTTCTGCCGGTTCTCCAAGATAGACCAAAGCCTTTGCTCTGAAGATCGGATTTTTACTTCTGGCATCCACAGATCTTCTTATAATTGCGACCGCGGTAATTTCATCTGCGTTTTTTTTCAGCCGGGCAGCCGCAAGTTTTTTATGGTAGCTATAATCGTTTATAAACTCGGGAGGGATTATAAGTTCAGTTTCAATTTTCATTGTGTCCTCTGTTTTGAGGAAAAATTAATAAATCTATTTTAGTCTCAGAAAAGGGATCTGATAACGCCGCCGTCAACCGGAATTGTTTGACCGTTGATATATGCAGCTCTCTCACTTGCCAGATATACTATCAGAGATGCCACTTCATCCGGATTAGCAAGCCGTTTCATGGGGACTTCGCCGGACATTGATTCCAAAATTTTTTCGCTTGTCGATCCTGCGCGTGCGGCGCGAACTTCAGCAAGTTCACGCAGACGTGAGGTTAGGGTGTAACCGGGAGCAACATTATTCACAGTGATATTATACTTCCCTATCTGATTGCTCAGAGTTTTTGCAAAACCGGTTACAGCGCTGCGGATTGAATTCGAAAGGATTAAATTATCAACAGGCTGCTTTACAGAAAGTGAAGTTATGTTAATTATCCTTCCCCAGTTTTTAATCTTCATCCCCGGCAGAACATGTCGGGTAAACCTGATTGCGCTCATCAGCACCTGTTCAAAAGCATCTTCCCAGTTTTCATCGTACAGATCTTCAAAAAATCCGGGGACAGGACCACCGCAATTATTAACCAATATATCAATATCTCCAAGATTTTTCTGAACCACTTTTACCGTGTCTTCAATATCCTGCGGTTTATTAATATCGCATACATCCCATAGCGGTTCAACATTTAACTGCGATTTAATTTCGCGTGCGGTCTTCAAAAGATTTTCTTTATTGCGGGAACAGATTGCAACCTTACATCCTTCCGAAATAAATAGTTCTGCTGCGGCTCTTCCGATGCCTTCGCTGGATGCTGTGACCAGCACAATTTTATCTTTGAGATTTAATTCCATTTTACTATCCGCTTTCAATTTGTACGAATAATTTAATAAAAATAGTTTATTGTATTTTAAAAATGAAAGAGGCTGTCTCAAAGGTACTTTTCTATTAATAAATAGCCCGCCGACCTGCCTGCAGGTGACGCGAATTGATAAGGATTTTCGCGGATTATTTATTGATTAACTACTTTTGAGAAAGCCTCTTAATTTCCGAACTGGTATCGGTCAGTTTACATTCACCGTTTTTGCAATTCCAACTGCTGATTCACGATCTCTTCCGTATCCAAGGCAATCACCAGTTCTTCGTTCGTGGGGATTCTTAAAACTCTCACTTTAGAATCAGCTGTTGAAATATCCATCTCCCCTTTTGCATTCGTATTCAAAGTATCGTCAATACCTATCCCGAGGAATTTCATTTCATCGCAGACCTGCCGGCGGACCAGGGTTGAATTTTCACCAATGCCGCCGGTAAATACGAGTGCATCCAATCCTCCCATTGCAGCCGTGAATGCGCCGACATATTTTTTAATTCTATATACAAAAACATCGAATGCATACTTGGCTTTTTTATTTCCGTCAGCGACAGCTTCTTCGATCTCGCGCATATCGCTGCTCTCGCCGCTTATGCCTATCAATCCGCTGTGCTTATTAAGAAGTGTATTAGCTTCTGAGAGCGACAATCCTTCTTTTGCCATTATATAAAGGATAACGGACGGATCCATATCTCCGCTTCTGGTTCCCATTATTAATCCTTCGAGCGGTGTAAAGCCCATAGTTGTATCAACGGATTTTCCACCGTCAACCGCTGCCATAGAACAGCCATTACCCAGATGAGCTGTAATTATTTTCAATTCTCCGATCGGTTTATTCAGCATCTTCGCAGCTCTTTCGGAAACATATCTGTGTGATGTTCCGTGGAATCCGTAGCGTCTGATCTTATACTTTTTATAAAGTTCGTATGGAATTCCGTAAAGGTATGCCTGAGCAGGCATTTTGCTGTGAAATGAAGTATCGAACACACCCACCTGAGGCGTGTTAGGAAGATGGTTTTTTGCCGCTTGAATACCTTTTATGTTCGGCGGATTATGGAGCGGTGCGAGTTCTATATTATCTTTCAAAGCCTTCATGACTTCTGATGTAATCAGAACCGAGCCGGAGAATGTTTCGCCTCCGTGAACTACTCTGTGCCCAACCGCATCAATCTCCTTTTTATCTTTAATTACGCCGTGATTGGGTGAAAGCAGAACCGCAATAACATATTCGATAGCGATCGTGTGGTCTAAAATTTCACCCACGATTTTAATTTTATCTTTATCGTGCGGCTGATGCGTGAGAACCGCGCTAGACATTCCTATTCTTTCAACCATCCCTTTTGCCAGTGCAATCTGCGAGGCAGTATCTATGAACTGATATTTTATTGACGAACTTCCACAATTCAGAACCAAAACTTTCATTTCTTCCTCAAAAATTTAATTTATTATTTTTCCGTCAGAATCATATTTAAAAAATCCTTCGCCGGTTTTCTTGCCGAGTTTTCTTTCTCTTACATGTTTTCTTAGGATTGGACACGGGCGGTAGCGCGGCTCGCCCAAAGTGGACCACAAAGTTTCCATCCAGGCCAGCACTTCATCGAGTCCCATCGCATCGGCCATTTCAAGCGGACCGGTATTAAAGTTATAGCCAAGTTTCATGGCTGTATCAATATCTTTCGCGCTTGCAACTCCTTCCAGCAGAATGTACATAGCTTCATTCAAAAGAGGCACAATGGCTCTTGTGGTTACAAAGCCGGGATATTCGTAAACCTCTACAGCGGTCTTGCCGATCCGGGATGCAAATTTTTTAATCAGTTCTACAGTTTTATCAGAAGTCTCCAAGGCTCTGATCAATTCAACCAGAGGAACTTTGGGAACGGGATTAAGAAAGTGCATTCCGATAATTTTATCGCGACGTTTTGTAACATCTGCAATTTTTGTAAGACTGAGAGTCGAAGTGTTTGATATGAAAATTGTTCCGGGTTTAGCAATTTCATCAAGCTCTTTAAATATTTTTTTCTTCAAGTCATAATTTTCGTCTACGGCTTCTATGATAAGGTCGCACTCAGGAATTTCATTATGGTCTGTAGTCCATTTGATTCTGCTGAAAACGGATTTCATTTCACTCTGAGTCATAGCCCAGCGCGCGATCTCGCGTTCCATTGATAACTTGAGATTTTCCTTTGCTTTTTCGACCTGCTCATCATTCTTTTCAACCAGGAGAACATCCAGTCCGGCATTTGCAATTGTCTGTGCAATTCCCTGTCCCATAATACCGCCGCCGATTATGGCTACATAATCTATTCTTTCTTGTTCCTCTGCTTTTTGCATTCCCCCCAGCAGGTCTTCAAGTTTAAGTTTCTCTTCTGCCATTTCCATTCCGTTTTTAATAAGTTATAAATTCAGTGCGTAAAGATACTCAAAATTATAGTCGTGGGAACAGCAATTTTTGTACCAATTAATTCCCTATTAATTCTCAAATTTTCAGCATATTTCAATTTGCTATTATCATTTCTAAAAAAGAAGAGACCACAAATGAGAATTATTTCCTAAAGCAGAGAGATCAAGCCTGTAAGTTTGGAGGTGTTGTTAATTTAAGATTTGGATAACATTATTCACACTAAATAGTCCGGACAGCAAGCAATTCTTGCAGTCAATATTTATTTTGATTGCGGAATTAAATTAATATTGCATATGATTTTAGAATTGAAAAATGACTCCCAAAGAGATACTTAAGAAATTTTTTGGATACGACGAGTTCCGGCCTTCTCAGGAAGAGATAATACTCTCTATCTTGAGCGGGTACAATGTGCTCACCGTTCTTCCGACCGGCGGTGGGAAATCTTTATGTTATCAGATTCCATCGCTGATTTCCGAACGATTCTCGATTGTGATATCGCCACTTATAGCTCTCATGAAAGATCAGGTAGATGCAATAAATAAAATTGAACAGGTGGCGGCATTTATAAACAGCTCTTTGGATATCAGGGCTACAGATAATATTCTGAGGAATATATCCGGCGGTTCCGTAAAAATTCTCTACGTTTCACCGGAAAAAATAAGCAGCATAGCTTTTGCGGAAAAACTGAAAGAACTTTCCCCCTCATATTTGTTTGTGGATGAGGCTCACTGCATAAGCGAATGGGGGCATAATTTCAGGCCCAGCTACAGGAAGCTGAAGGAATTTGCTGATTTTATCGGCATCGGAAAAATATCGGCTTTTACGGCAACAGCCACAGAGGAAGTAAGAAAAGATATCATTGCGCAATTAGGAATGGCGGATGCAAAAATCTTTATCCGGGGTTTTGAAAGAGAGAATTTGCATCTGAATGTAATCCACACAAAAAACAAAAAGGAGAAGATTGCTGAGCTGCTTTCGGGCAAGAATGAATCATCTATAATTTATTCCGCCACCAGAAAATCGGCCGAGGAGGTTTCAGAATTCCTGCGCAGCAAAAAAATCAATTCTGCATTTTATCATGCAGGACTAACATCCGATCTTAGAAGAATGATTCAGGATGATTTCGCATCGGGACGTATTAGAATTATTTCCGCTACAAATGCATTTGGAATGGGAATTGATAAAAGTGACATCCGTTCAATCTTTCATTTCAATATTCCCGGTTCCATCGAAAATTATTATCAGGAGATTGGGAGAGCAGGCAGAGACGGCAAAGAGGCATCGATTTATCTTTTTTATGATGAGAAGGATAAATTTATACAAGAATATTTTATCGAAAGCTCATCCCCCTCTGTAACGCAAATAGAGGAAGTCTACAGATGGATCTGCGATTACGGCAAAGTGGCTCTGGGAAATATCTCCGAGAAAGATATTTCTTTAGATAATAGTTTTGCCGCACACCTGAAAAGTAAAAATATTAATCAGGGAATTTTAGATGCTTCTATAAAAGTTTTGGAAGAATCAGGACTCATACGCCGCAGATCCGATTTTGATCAGAAGCATTACGGCAAATTCTTATTAGATCCGAAGCGTCTGAACAATTTTGCCAAAAGCTTTACCGATGCGGAAATGAGAGACTTGATTTTGATACTTGCCCGCGATTACGGAAGCAGAATATTCAAGGAAAAAGTTCTCCTCAATCTTGCTAAAATCAGCACAATACTAAATGCAGAGCAGGATATGATTCAGGAGCTTTTTCTTTCGCTCGGGCGATCCGGAGTATTTTTATACGAAAGCCCTTCAAAATTCCCTGCTGTAAGATTGATCACTCCGCGCATTGAAAGCGGCGGACTCAAATTGGATCTGGAAAGAATAAATTTTCATGCGGAAAAAAGCAGAGAAAAATTAGCTGAAATGGTTGAATATTCGTTCACAGAAAAATGCCGCTTCAATTTCATTCTTAATTATTTCGGTCAGGATGCGCCCGATTACAAATGCGGGAAATGCGACATTTGCACAGGGGAAATATATTCCGGCCGGAATACGGTGGAATATTTGGAAGAGATAATATTAAGAACTCTTCACGAGCTAAAAACGCCCGTGAAGAAAAAAATATTATTCAAAATCATCACAGGAAGAGCCGATCTGCCATCTCTTACAAAAATCAGCACATTCAATTCATGCGTCCACTTCAATCAGGAGGAGCTCGAAAATACAGTAAATTCTCTAACCAGAAAAAATTTATTGCTCTTATCTCAGGATACTCTCTCACTCTCTGACGGAGGCCGCAACTTTTTTGCCGAACCGGAAGAAACAATTTCCCAGTCGTCCTATGAAGAAGAATTGGAGTTGTTCAACCGTCTCAGGCAGGTTAGAAAAGAAGTTGCCGAAAAATTTGTGCAGAACCAGCAATTGATCTGCTCCGACGAGACTTTGAGAGAAATTGCCAGGAGGGAACCATTAAATGAGGCTGAACTTTTGAGCATTCCCGGTTTTACACAGAGAATGTTCAATAAAATCGGAGAAGAATTTATTTCAATTACAGCAGAATTTGCCGGCAGAAAATATATCTCCGAAAAGATTAAGCAGCAGAAGATACCGGATAATATTTTGCGTATACATGAAATGGTAAGCAAAAGATATTCTCTGGAAGATATTTCTTCGATGCTCAAGATTCCGGAATCTGTGGTGGCGGCGCAGATTGAAGTTCTTATTGAGATGGAGCCTGAATTAGAAGTGGAATTTTTATTTAACAAGAAAGAACTGAAATCAATTTACAGGAAAATTGATGAAGGGATTACCGATTTAAAACTTTTGAGAGAATCGCTTAATGAAAAGATCGGTTATTCCAAATTAAGGATTGCAGTTGCTAAAAAAAGGGTCAGTTGATTGCCTTGCTTGCTTTAAGGTCGTTCAGATAGTCGTTAGCTTTTTTGAAGAATCGTTCCCAGGCTTCTTTGTCGTAAGACAGCTTCCCCATTTCTCGTTCAAAATCATTCTCGCTTATTTTATATTTATCAAAAAGTTTCTGTTTATGGATACGGACGGAATCGGATTGCAAAACGTATGTTTCGTTGATTACAACGCTTTCCACATACACTTTTACAAGCAAATCTTCGGGCACCTTATTTTTTGAACACGCGGCGAAAAAAAACAAAATAACCGCCGCGGCAATAAAATTATTTTTTCTTACTCGCTTCAAATAAAATTCTCTTTTCGCGTTCGGTCAGATTCTGATAACCGCTTTGACTGATTTTGTCTAATATCTTATCTATCTCTTCCTGATTGTAAGAATCATCTTCTTTTTTTGAATCGTTTATATCATAAAATTTTGCATCTTCAACATCATTTTTCTTGAACGGATTTTTTGCGAATCGGCCGGAAAATCCCCCGGATGAAAAATTTGTTTTCGATTTTCTGAATGAGCTGAAAATATTTCTATGCGAAAAATTATTCCTTCTGTCTGCCAAAATAAAAACAAATCCTGTGATCGCGCCGCCTACATGAGCCAAGTGGGCAATAACGCTTGCGTCCCCGATTGCAAAAAATTCGAAAAGGAAGAAGAGAAAGATGAGATATTTTGCTTTCACAGGTATTAAAAACCAGAAAAGAAGATAGCGGTCAGGAAAGAACATTGCATATGCCACCATAACAGCCCAGATGGCACCGGATGCACCTATTGTCGGGGCGGCACCTCCTCCGAATACAGGGGAAAGCAGAAGCTGGAACAGACCGGCTCCCACACCGCCGGTTAAATAGAAGATCAAAAATTTTCTTGAGCCCATGGAATGTTCGATTTCCATTCCGAACATCCAGAGAAAAAACATATTCAACAGAATATGTGAAAAATCTCCGTGCATGAACTGATATGTAATCAGCTGCCAGGGATAAAAATGCGCCGGCAAAATTCCCTGTAATGTTCCCTGATAAAAAACAGGCACACCGCCGTCTTTCAAAGGAATGAGGGCAAGGTATTTAGTCATCAGATCTTCAAGAGTAATAGGAGAATCGACCAGATAGACTTTAGCGATCATCTGAAGAAAGAAGACAGCAACATTAGAGAAAAGAAGAAATTTTATAACCGGGGGGAAGAAGGAAAAACCTCCCATTCCCGAGGGGCGGTAATAATCTCTTGAATCCAGACCCATCTATTATTCCTGGTAGTTTTAAAAAATTACTAAAAAAATCATCGTGTGAAAAAGAGGAGGGCAAAAATTTAATTTTGCCTCTCCTCTTCGCAAATTATTAAGCGTTATTCAGCGCGTCGACTCCCGGAAGAATTTTGCCCTCCAGAAATTCGAGTGAGGCCCCTCCTCCCGTTGACACATGCGATACTTTATCATCGAGTCCGGCTTTTTTAATTGCTGCGGCAGAATCTCCGCCTCCGATTATTGTAACAGCGCCTTTTGCGGTTGCATCCGCGAGGGCGCCGGCAACCGCATCGGTTCCTTTTGCGAAATTATCAAATTCGAAAACGCCCATCGGTCCGTTCCAAATAACCGTCTTGCTTGTTTCAATTATACTCTTGAATTCGCTGATTGTTGCAGGTCCAATATCCAACCCCATTTTATCAGCGGGAATTTTATCTGAGTTGACTATTGAGGATGGCGATTCGTTTTTAAATTCGGCAGCAACAACATTATCCTTCGGCAGAATCACTTTTGCTTTCGAGCTTTTAAATTTTTCCAGCATCTGTTTTGCAAGATCAATTTTTTCCCCTTCAAGCAGAGAGGAGCCGATTTCGTATCCCATCGCCTTGTAAAATGTATATGCCATCCCACCTCCAATCAGCAGATTATCAACTTTAGGAAGAAGATTTTCAATCACGTCTATTTTTCCGGAAATTTTCGAACCGCCAAGAATTGCGGTCAGCGGTCTAACCGGATTTGCAATTGCCTCTCCCAGATAATCGAGCTCTTTCTGCATCAAATAACCTGCGGCACAAACTTTAATGAATTTTGTAACTCCTTCGGTGGATGCATGAGCGCGGTGAGCGCTTCCGAATGCGTCATTGATGTAGACATCGCCCAATTCCGAAAGTTGTTTAGCAAATTCAGGATCGTTCTTTTCCTCTTCGGGATGAAACCGCAAATTTTCGAGAAGAAGCACATCACCGTTATTCATAGAATTAACAATAGCTTTAACATGATCGCCAACGCAGTCGGCTGCGAATTTTACGTCAGTATCCAGAAGTTCTCCAAGTCGCACCGCAACAGGTTTTAGGCTGTATTTTGGATTTGGTCCCCCTTTCGGGCGTCCTAGATGACTCATCAGGATGCATTTGCCCCCATCCGCAGTAATTTTTTTGATCGTCGGAAGCGCAGAAGTAATTCTGATATCGTCTGTGATTTGTAATTTATCATCGAGCGGCACATTAAAATCAACACGGACTAAAACTCTCTTACCTTTCAGGTCCACTTTGTCAATGCTTAATTTTTTCATTTCATTCTCCGGTGCTAATTCATATTCCTAAAAAAAAGACGCAGCCAAAAGCGATGGACTGCGTCTTGGCATAAAGATTATTATAAATTATTTGGCCATCTTCATCAAAAGATCTACAACGCGGCATGAATAACCCCATTCATTATCATACCATGAAACCACTTTGAAGAATCTTTTTTCGCCTTTAAGATTATTTCCTACAGTAGCCAATGAATCGTATATGGAAGATCTTTCATCATGAATAAAATCAGTGGAGACAACTTCCTCATCGCAGTAGCCTAGAATACCTTTCATGTAAGTCTCAGATGCTTTTTTCATCAGTGCATCAATTTCCTGAATCGAAGTGTCTTTTTCTGTTCTGAATGTAAGATCTACAACAGAGACGTCGGCGGTTGGAATTCTGAATGACATTCCTGTAAGTTTTCCTTTTGTCTGAGGAAGGACTTCTCCCACAGCTTTAGCTGCGCCTGTGCTGGATGGAATTATGTTGATAGCAGCTGCACGGCCGCCTCTCCAGTCTTTTTTGGAAGGACCGTCGACGGTTTTCTGAGTGGCTGTGTAAGAATGAATCGTGGTCATGAGGCCAGACTCGATTCCGATTCCTTCTTTAAGAAGTACATGCACGACCGGTGCCAAACAGTTTGTTGTGCATGAAGCGTTTGAAACTATAGTATGTTTTGCCGGATCGTATTCGTTATCATTAACGCCCATAACAATCGTCTTCACATCACCTTTGCCCGGTGCAGAGATAAGCACTCTCTTGGCGCCGGCGGCAATATGTCCTTTCGCCTTTTCGGAATCTGTGAACAATCCGGTAGACTCAACAACAATATCAACGCCCAAATCTTTCCAAGGCAATTGAGAAGGATCTTTCTGAGCCATAATGCATTTAATTTTGTGACCGTTTACAACCAGGACATCGTCTGCTTCTGAGGATGCAGAACTTTTTTCACTTCCAAGTGTTCCTTTGAATTTACCATGAACAGAATCGTACTTCAGCTGATAAGCGAAATATTTAGCATCGGTGCTAACATCGACTACCGCAACAAGATCTACTTCTTTTCCAAGAAGATTTCTCTCAGACAGAACATTGATAATTTGTCTTCCGATCCTTCCAAAACCATTAATACCTATTTTAACTGCCATTTTATTGCTCCTTCATACCTATTTATGTGAAAATCGATGACAAATATAGGCAAACATCGAAGAAGTATCAATTTGGAAGATAGGGGGAATTTATTTCACCGAAATGATTGTTGATTTGGAATGAAAAATTTATCTTAAGACACGGTAATAGAAGGATTTATTAATTTCCACATAATGACTGTAGGGGTATGAAATGGCAATGACAGAATTTTTAGCGTATGTCCCGATTTTTTCGGAACTGCCGGATGAGACGCTCTCAAAAATTGAACGGATTGGCAGCTGCAAGACTTTCAGCAAGAACGATGTTATTCTGATGGAGGAAGAGTCCGGCACAGCTCTATTTGTTATTATGAACGGAAAAGTAAAAGTATCGCGTACAAGTACGGACGGGCGCGAAGTCATATTAACCATACTCGGCGAAGGTGATTTTTTTGGAGAGATGGCAATATTAGACGGGCTAACGCGTTCCGCAACGGTTGTTGCAATTGAAGATACAGAGCTTTTCATGATTCAGAGAAATGATTTTATGACCATGCTTCATGAACATCCCGAAATATCAATCGCACTTCTGCAGGAATTGACCAAAAGATTGCGCGCAGCCGATATGAAGATAAAAGCACTCTCCTTAAAAGATGCCGAAGGGAAAGTGGCGACAGTAATTCTTCAATTGGCAGACGAGATTGGAAAAATAAAACACGGCAAAGTAGAAATCGACAAACTTCCTCTGCAGCAGGATCTTGCAAATATGGCCGGTACATCGCGCGAAACTATCTCGCGCACTCTTCATTCATTTGCAAAAAAAGGGCTGGTTGAATTAGACGGAAACAAACTTAAAATTCTGGATTATGAAAAATTCCGGGGAATGTTTATCTGATTATGTCTTTTAAAATTGATCTTCACACTCATACTCATTATTCTGACGGTATATACTCCCCTGTCGAACTGGTTAAAAAAGCTTATCAAAGAGGAATAAGTATTTTAAGCATTACTGATCATGATAGTATAAATGGAATCAAAGAGGCCAGAACGTGCGCCAGAGAATTCGGGATTGAAATTATAACCGGCCTGGAAATAAGCACAGATCTGGACGACAAAGAAATTCACCTGCTCGCTTATTTTATAGATATAGACAATGAAGAACTTCTAAAATATTTGAGTTTCTTCCGTGATGAGAGAATGCACAGAGCAAAGCGGATGGTAGAGAAGCTCAGAAATCTCGGCTTAAAGATAACTATGGATGATGTGATGGTTCACGCGCAGAACTGCGCCATTGGCAGACCCCACATCGCTTACGCCATGATTGAATTGGGTCTTATTAAAAACTATAATGAAGCATTTGAAAAATATATAGGCGATTACGGTCCCGCGTTTGAACGGAAAATTCATATATCGCCGCAAAGCGCTTTAAAATTAATAAGTGATGCGGGCGGACTATCATTTGTCGCCCATCCGGGATATATGAAAGAGAATCTGCTTTCGAGTCTGATAAAGGCAGGCATTGACGGTATTGAGTGCGTCCATCCGTCGCACAGCGAGAATCAGACTCAATTTTACAGAGGTATTGTTAATCAGTACTGCCTGCTGGAGTCTGGCGGATCGGATTACCACGGAGGGAAAAAAATGGATGAAGAGAGTCTTGGAAGATACACTTTAGGCCAAAATCAGTTTGAAGCAATGAAAAATATGATTCAAAAAAACAATAGCTAATTTATCACACCAAACAAAAGCCGCATGATAATAATTTCTACTTTTTGTTCAGTTTGAAAAGATTAAATTTGTTTAACGTTTTCACAAACCTTTTTAAAACAGAAGAGGAATTCATGCGAGCTGCAAAAATTTGTCTTTTTCTTTTTGCATTTATCAATTCTATTCATACGCAAAACGTTGGGGAATGGAAAATCTATTCCGACATGAAAAAAATCAACAGCGCCGTTATAAGCGGAGCGGGCATTTGGGCCGCTACAGACGGCGCGGCTTTCAATTTTAATTTTGCGGACAGTTCATTTACAACGGTAACTAAAGCAAACGGGTTGAACAGTCAGGCTCTCTCTTCAGCCGCAATTGATAATTACAACCGAATCTGGTTCGGCAGTAAGGAGGGATACATTAATGTATTCGATCCGGCCGATAATTCAGTATCCAAGATTTTGGATATATATCAGAGTAATAAATCTTTACGGCAAATAAATGATATCTCTGTAAAAGGGGATTCTGTTTTAGTAGCCTACGATTTCGGACTGTCAATATTGAACGCTAAATCACTCTCGTTTACAGATTCATTTTTAAAGCTCGGCAGCTTTCCTGCGGAGTCTAAAGTTCTGTGCGCATTCAAGTCGTCAATTATTTTTGTTGTAACTGAATATGGGATTGCCGTTCAGAAATCCGGTTCCACTAATCTGTCCGCTCCCGAGTCATGGAACAATTATTCTTTCTCTTTTCTTCCCTTCGCATCCGGACAGACGGCCAGTAAATTTGTTCAGTTCAACGGACAGGTATTGCTTGGCACATCAAACGGAATTTATTCTTTCAGCAATAATTCATGGCAGCTTTTTGCATTTGCAGGCAAAAATATTTTAGACATGAAAGTTTACGGCACAAAGTTGTACGCTGTAACATCTAGTGAAGTATTAACATATTCGGCCGGTCAAACATCAACGTTTTATACAAGCACGTCGGTCCCATTTACAGAAATAAATGTGGCTTCAGACGGGACTTTGTACCTATCAACCGCAAACGGTTTGATGGAGTTGAAAAACAGCAGAACGCGTTTTATCTACCCAAACGGTCCTGCAGGAAACTTATTCGTGAACATGTCCGTAGACCCTGCCGGCAATCTTTGGATCGCAACTGGGAAAAACAGCACGGGTAAGGGGATATTTAAATTCGACGGAACCAACTGGAAATCATATAATAGAATTACGAATCCGATCCTGGACAATGATGATTATTATAATGTTTATGCCGCCCCAGATTCGACGGTCTATTTTTGCAATTGGGGTTCGGGTTTGGCTATAATGAAAAATGAAAAGATAGAAACCATAAACGCGAAGAACAGCACGCTTGTTGGAGTTCCTCAGAATATTTCTTTTATCGCGGTGCCGGATTGCAAAACTGATTCTAAAGGGAACTTATGGATTCTTAATACGCAATCGGCTTCCAGGAAACCGTTGAGTATGATGAGTAAAGATAAAACATGGACTCATTTCTCATTCAGCAATCCGGTCTTGACCGAAAACGATAACGTGGACAAATTGGTAATCGATCAGAACGATACTAAATGGTTTACAGTCTGGCTTCAGGGAAATATAGGCCTCTACTATTTCAATGAAAATAAGACACCGACAATCACATCGGATGATACACAGGGTTATTTATCGACAGCTAACAATCTATTGACTAATGTGATTACCGCATTAGCGGTGGATCAACGGGGCTATTTATGGATAGGAACGAGTGTGGGTGTTAACGTAATACTAGATCCTTTGAAACCAAAAGTAACCAGCACGTTGGGAGCTGCATTAAGAAATCAAACCATAAACTGTATCGCAATCGATCCTCTGGATCAGAAATGGATCGGGACACAGCAAGGCGTGTTTGTGCTTTCTTCCGACGGGATTCAATTAGTGAGCCAGTTCAATACCAAGAACAGTCCTCTTCCCAACGATGTCATTAAGAGCATTACATTTGATGCAAAGAACGGGATTGCATATATCGGCACAGATTACGGTCTGGCATCGCTGCAAACGGCTTCGATACAATCTCCGCAAAGTTTCGAGGAGATAAGCGTTTACCCGAATCCTTTTATAATAGGAGAGGATGACACATCATTAACAATTGACGGGCTCATTAAAAATACAAGCGTACGAATATTCACAATAGCAGGAGAATTGATTCAGGATTTCAAATCACCCGGCGGAAGAGTTGCGTTTTGGGACGGTAAAGATCTTACGGGTAAATATGTGCCGACCGGAATATATTTGATATTCGCTTATGACGAAGGGGCTAACAACGTCAAGACATCAAAAGTTGCAGTTATAAAAAAGTAACCGATTTTTTCGAACTAAGATTTATTTTATTGATTAAGAATGATTGAAATAAAAAATCTCTCGATCCAATTTACAGGTGAAAACTTATTTGAAAATGTAAATGTTAGAATAGGCAAACACGACAAGATCGCATTAGTAGGATCGAACGGTACCGGCAAATCGACTTTGCTTAAATTAATCTACGGAATTGAAAAACCGGAATCCGGAGATATCTTAAGACAAAAAGGGATCCGCATCGGCTATCTTCAGCAGGATCTGATCTCATCCAAAGGTCAAACTCTTTTTAAGGAAATAAAATCCGCACTGCCGGATATCCATTCTTTGGAGGAGAGAGAAAAAGAAATAATTGAAGGATTGAACGAATCAGATATCTCAGAGGCGGACCGTGAAGAATTAGTAGAGGAACTGGGAGAGATTCATCATAAGAAAGAAGAGATCGATTTTTATTCCGCCGATTCCCGCATAGAAAAAGTGCTTGGAGGATTGGGGTTCGAACAGGAAGATTTCAACCGGAACACAAAAGAATTTTCCGGCGGCTGGCAGATGAGAATTCAGCTCGCGCAGATTCTGCTGGCAGAAAATGATCTCATATTGCTGGATGAACCTACAAACCATCTGGATATAGACACGCTCACATGGCTTGAAGATTTTCTTAACGCTTACAAAGGTTCTCTTATAATCGTATCGCACGACCGGCATTTCATTAACAGCGTTACAAGTAAAACTCTGGAAGTATTTGATAAACAGATCGGATTCTTTCCCGGCAATTACTCATCCTACCTGAAATTTAAAGATGAACGCGATATCCAGCTTCGCGTACAGCAGAAAACTCAGGAGAAAAAAATTCGCGAGACCGAAAAATTCATCGAGCGTTTCCGCTACAAGGCCACAAAAGCAAAGCAGGTTCAGAGCAGAATAAAGCAGTTGGAGAAACTGGATACAATTTCGATTGCGGAGGAAGAGAAAAAGATTGTGCTTCATTTTCCGGAACCTCCGAGAAGCGGAGTTGTGCCGGTCGAACTTAGACAGGTAGCCAAATCCTACGGCGATCTTAAAGTTCTATCCGACGTAAATTTTTTGATCGAGCGGGGCGATAAAATTGCCATTGTAGGCCCTAACGGCGCTGGCAAAACCACTCTGGCAAAAATCATTGGCGGTAAACTTGACCCTTCGTCGGGAGAAGTTATTTACGGTCATAACGCCCTCCTCTCATATTATGAGCAGGAAGTGGCTGACGCATTAAACCCCGAAGACGATCTGATAGATTCGCTTGAAGAAATAAACAATGAATTGAGTGCAGGCCAATTAAGATCAATTCTGGGATCGTTTTTATTTTCGGGAGACGATGTATTCAAAAAAATAAAAGTTCTCTCTGGCGGAGAAAAGAGCAGAGTAGCGCTCGCCCGCCTGCTTCTCACTAAAAGCAATTTTATAATCCTGGATGAACCAACCAACCATCTGGATTATTCCTCAAAAGAAATTCTGAAGCACGCGCTTCAGGAATTTACCGGCACTTTGCTTATCGTTTCTCACGATATCGATTTTCTCGATTCAATAACCAACAAGGTGATTGAAATTAAAAATCAACAGGTAAAAGTTATACCAGGCGGAATAGGTTATTATCTGGCTAAGAGAAAGGAAGAGCAGAGCGAAAATGAAATTGTAAATGCCGAGCCAAAAGGCTCCAGGAAAGACCAGAAAAGAATGGAAGCCGAGATACGGCAGCAGAAATTCATTCTTACTAAAGATCTTAAAACTAGTTTAGGCAAATGTGAAAAAGAGATTGAGCGCCTCGAAAAAGAGAAAAATCAGATAGAGCAGGAGCTTGCCGATCCGAAAATTTTCAGCGATCCTAAATCCGCAAAACAGAAAAATCTGGATTATGAAAAAACGAAATCCGAACTCGAAATCGAATACGACCGCTGGACTGATCTGACCGATAGGATTGAAGAGATTGAGGATAGTTTTAAATAATTTTTTTCTTTTAACTACTTTAAGAATTCTTCCGCAAGCGCCGCACCTCCGTAAAGCGCCGCATCGTCTCCTAATTTGGTTTCAAAAATATTTACAAATTCTCCCGGTTCTTTAAGCACAGATTCCTCAAAACTTTTTTTGATCAAAGGATTCATAAAACCGCTCATCGCTTCAATCACTCCGCCTCCCAGGACTATTGTATCAATATTGAGTAAGGTGGTAATGCTTCCCAGCACCGTACCGATTGTTGTTGCCGCCTTGCTTACGCATTTAACGGCCAGAGGATCTTCCTTTTTAATAGCATCGGCAAGAGCTTTGCTTTTAAGCTGTTTCTTAGAAGATTTATATTCTTTCAAAATGCTCTTCTTCCCTTTTTCCAATCCCCTTTTTATTTCTCTTACAATCGCAGTCCTGCTTGCCGTCTGCTCGAATGTAGCTCTGTTATGATAGACCGAAAATTCTCCCTTCGGCTCTACCAGCATATGCCCTATCTCTCCGGCATAAAAAGTAGAACCGCGGTATAGTTTACCGTCAAAGAAGAGCGCGCCGCCAATTCCTGTTCCCACAAACACCACGAGAATATTTTTGGCCGATTCATTCAATTCAAATTTCTTAATTCCAAGACCGGCTAAATTAACATCGTTTTCGATCAGAACAGGGATGGAAACTTCTTTAAATAGCGCATCTTTTATATTAAAATTTGTAATCTGCAAATTAGGAGCACTTCCGATCAGTCCGGTTAAAGGATTCACAGTTCCGGGAACGCCTAGAGCCACCGCCTTGATATCATTTTCCGTCAAATTATTATCGGAGAGAAGTTTTTTTACAGTTTGGGAAATCGACCCAACCAGATTTTCGCTCCCTTTTTCGATATCGGTGGAGACTTTAACACGGGAAACGATCTCATTATTAGAATTTAGAAGGGCAGATAAAATTTTAGTGCCGCCGAGGTCTACAGAAACGATATAGCTGCCGGTCATATTTTTCTCCGATAATTCAGATTTAATATTGTAAGAAAAAATTTATAAATTCAAGTTGTAAATGAAACGGTTATTGTAA
This sequence comes from Bacteroidota bacterium, assembly GCA_021812705.1. Taxonomy (GTDB): domain Bacteria; phylum Bacteroidota; class Ignavibacteria; order Ignavibacteriales; family Melioribacteraceae; genus Fen-1258. The sequence continues at coordinate 26,237 of JAKAMT010000015.1, forward strand.
AGCGGATATCAAAGAATTACACATGCAAGATAGTAATTTCTAATTTGGAAGGAAGAAAGAATGTATATTAATTTTTCAGACATTCCGGCACATCAGAATTTATTTTTGGATTACCTTCACGAGTTTGAAAACGTTGAACGGTTTTACGGGAAAAATTTCAGGGCAGTTGATAAATATCTACCATTTTTTCAAAAACTGAGCGGCGTGGATAAACATCACAGAGAGTTAATTCCGGAAATTATTAAAGCCCAGTATTCGGGAGATGCTCCTTCAAAAAAAACGGTGCAGAACATAGAGCTACTCGGTTCAAATAAAACAATCGTTGTAGCTACAGGTCAGCAGCTCGGGATTTTTGGAGGCCCGCTTTACACAATTTACAAATCCATCACGGCAATAAAGTTATGCGCTTTTCTGAAAGAGAAATACGATGAATTTAATTTTATCCCCCTTTTCTGGCTCGAAGGGGATGACCATGATTTTGATGAGGTTCGTAATTTCAGCATTCTCAACAGCGAAAATCAGCTATTGAATATAAAATATGATGACGGATTGCCGGAAGAGATTAATCGCGGCGGAATTGCTTCTCTCAAATTCAATCAGAATCTGGAGAATGTATTTACCGAACTGCAAAAAGAGCTGCGTGAAACCGAGTTCAAAGCCCCGCTGATCGATTTTCTCAATTCTATATATCAGCCGGATAAAACATTTTTGGAATCGTTCCGTAAACTGATGATAAACTATTTTGACGAATACGGATTGATAGTCTTCAACCCGGCGGATATCTCTGTTAAAAAATTGCTTGCGCCTTTATTCGCAAAAGAGATCTCGGAATTCATGAATCATACCGGATTTCTGGTTGAAAGAAGCGCGGAACTGGAAGAAGTTTATCATGCCCAGGTTAAGGTTAAACCGATAAACCTTTTTTACCTGGAAGAAAATGAAAGAGTATCCATAGAGCCGACTGAAAACGGAGAATACAGATTAAAGGGAAAGAGAAAGAAATTCACGCGTGAAGAGCTGCTTGCAAATTTGGAAGCCGGTCCGGAAAAATTCAGCCCCAACGTTCTATTGAGACCAATCTGCCAGGATTTCTTATTCCCCACCGCGTTTTATGTCGGCGGTCCGGGTGAAATAAGCTACTTTGCCCAAGTTTCTCCACTTTACAAAGTTTACGGAATAGAAGAACCGTTTATATATCCAAGATCGTCCGCGACCATTGTGGAAAAAGGGGTCAAAAATATTTTGGATAAAAATAATCTGGAATACACAGATATATTTTCTGAAGAAGAAGCTTTAATAGGAAAAATAGTAGCAGCATCGTCGGAAATAAATCTGGAAGAACTTTTTCAAAATACAGTTATGGAGATAGGGACGTCATTTCAGCAGATCAACAATCTTCTTCCGTTAATTGATAAAACCCTTACCGATCTTACGGTTAAATCGAAGCTAAGGATTGATGAAACTCTTGCGCTTCTCAAATCGAAAGCTCTGGAAGCTGAAAAACGGAAATATGAAACAACCATCAGGCAGGTGAGCAAAGTACGCAATGTGCTCTTTCCGAACGGGAATCTGCAGGAGCGGGAGCTGAACTTAATTTATTTTACGGATAAATACGGTACGGATATCATTAAATGGATATTCGATGAGCTTGCTATCAACAAATTCGAGCATCAAATTCTAGAGATGTAAATAAAGACAATTTAGAAATTTGAGAGAGCAAGTACCTGGTTATAAAAACCGGGATTAGAAACCGCAACAGATTCAAAATTCTTAACGCTTCCTCCGCATTCCAGCAGCATGCTCATAACTGAGAATGCCATAGCAATTCTGTGATCACCAAAACTTTCGAATGTGGTGTGAATATTTGCGGGACTCCCGGACAATTCAAATCCGTCTTCAAATTCCTTCACGGACAGACCGGCAGCCTTAAAATTTACGACTAAGGAATTTATTCTGTCGCTTTCTTTAACTCTTAACTCTTTAGCGCCGGTAATTTTGAAATTACCATCTGCAAAGACGCCGGCCACAGAGAGGATCGGAATTTCATCAATGATATTTGGAATTATGGAATGAGGGATTTCAACGTTTTTAAGTTTGGATGAAAATATTCTCAAGTCGCCCGTCTCTTCCCCTTTCTCAAGATGAAGGTTGCCAATTTCAATTCTTGCGCCCATATTTTTTAGCACAGTAAGCGCGCCTGTACGCGTTTCGTTCAGAGAAACGGATCTGATTGTGATATCGGAATTTACCGAAAGCGCGGCAAGCACGATAAAAAATGACGCGCTTGATATATCGGACGGCACTGTTATTTCGAACGGCTCCGGATAATTTTTTTTGGAAACATAAATTCTTGTTACGGATTCCGTTTTTTCCGTCTTTAACCCCAGTAATTTTTCTGTGTGGTTTCTTGTTGCTTCCGGTTCAATAATTATCGATTCATCTTCCATGTGAAGGGCGCACAAGAGCATCGCACTTTTTACCTGCGCGCTGGCTACTTTTAATCTATACTCGACCGGTTTTAGCGAAAGAGAAGGATTGATGGTAATGGGCATTTTACCCGATTCATTTACGGAGATATCAGCACCCATGAATTTAAGAGGTTCCACTATCCGCATCATTGGGCGGTTCGAAAGTGATTCGTCACCGGTTATTACTGATTTAAAATTCTGAGCCGCCAGCACACCGCTAATCAAGCGTGCCGTAGTTCCGGAATTTCCGGCATACAGTTCAGTATCGGCTTTTATAAATCCTTTGAATCCCCTTCCGGTTACTTTTATTGCATCATTATTTTTTTCAAATCTGCATCCGAGTTTTTCGAAGCAGTTCATTGTGGAACTCACATCTTCCGAATCGGAGCAGTTCCGGATGACCGATTCACCGTCTGCCATTGCGGCAAACATAATTGAGCGGTGGGATAATGATTTATCGCCCAACAATTTTAATTCACCGTTAACACTCCGGATCTTTTCAAATTTTTTAATCATTTATCGCACCATTTATCAATCAGTTCATCCAATTTTTGCGGATCGAGTTCGCTTTTTTCATACATCCCTTTCAATGCGCGCTGACGTTGAGCTTCGTAAAGGGTAACGGCTGCGGCTACTGAGACATTGAGGCTCTGGATCATACCGCGCATAGGTATATAAAAAGTTTCGTCGGCAAGTTTTTCCGCTTCTGAGGACACTCCGCGTTTTTCATTCCCAAATACCAGCGCAATTTTTTGTGTAAAATCGATATCGTAAATGCTCATCGCTTTTTGATTAAGCATGCTCGCATATACTTTATATCCCGCAGCTCTAAAATTATCGTAACATTTTTTTGTGTCGTTAAATTTTTCCGCTTCAATCCATTTGTTTGCGGAGGAGGAGGAAGTTTTGCTTATTTTAGGAAATGACTCGAAGGTATATAGGAGGCTGATCTTAGGAACGCCCACCGCGTCGCATGTTCTGAATATTGCGCTTACATTATGCGGATCGTGAATATTTTCCATTATTACGCCGAGCGAAAACTGCCGCCATTTGGCCGTTGTGATAATTTTTTGAAGCCGTTCCTCGGTTTTAAATTTTCTCATCATTTCTCAAAGATCAGTTTATACACCGTAAGTGAATTCTCCCTTCGCGCGCGGTCAATTTTAATTTTCATATCGGGCTGGCTTTGGATGTAAAATTTGAGCAGCTCGACCGTTTTTTCGATTGCCTCATCTTCATTGTGGGCCCAGGTTTCACATCCCTTAACGGAAGGGACTTCGGCTGTAAATCCGTCATCAGTTTTAATAATATTCAAATCTAAGACCAAATAAGCCTCATTTAATTTCAGTCAAAATAAACAGGTGGAATAAATAAGAAATTTCAATCGACTGTATTAATTAGTAGCCGCCGGAAGCAGAAGTTTCTCCCTTGACAATTTTTACGCTGGCGCTTGCACCAATTCTATCTGCGCCGCTGGCAATCATCAATTTAGCATCCTCAGTTGTTCTGATTCCTCCGCTGGCTTTTACACCTACAGTACTTCCGACCACATAACGCATAAGAGCAATATCTCCCGCGGTAGCTCCCCCTTTGCTGAATCCGGTGGAAGTTTTCACGAAATCTGCTTTAGCTTCTTTAGCAAGTATGCAAGCCTTTATTTTTTCTTCATCCGTCAGCAGAGAAGTTTCTATAATCACTTTGCATATCGCCCCGAATTTTTTTGCAGCAAGAACGACTTGATTAATATCGTTAAAAACATATTCGGTTTCATTTTGTTTGAGTCTGCCTATATTGATCACCATATCAATTTCCTGCGCACCGTTTTTCAAAGCCTGTTCTGCTTCAAATCTCTTTGTTTCAGTTGTTGTTGCGCCCAGAGGAAAACCGATCACAGTGCACACTTTTGATTTCGATCCGCTGAGCAGATCTTTACACATCGGCACATAGCAGGGGTTAACGCAGACAGAAGCAAAACCGTATGCACGTGCTTCTTCGCAGAGAGTTCTGATCTCATTGGGGGTGGCGTCGGGTTTAAGAAGCGTATGATCGATCATGCGTGCAACATCTTCATCGATATGCTCTCCCACACCGATGCTGGCGGCGATTCTTTCCGCGCCATTGGTAATAATATTTTTAACCGCGCTCTTCTGGTCAATTACATTCCGCTCCCATCCGGCGCAGGTTCCGCCTGTGCAGTAAAAATCCTGAAGCGATTTTTCAATAAATACCTGCGATACAACCTTGTCAACAATTCCATTGTCCATTTTTAAGCCAACTTTTGTTTAGTGATTTTTATATATGCAAGAAAAGTATTCTGGAGCAGCATTGCAATAGTCATCGGTCCAACTCCGCCCGGCACCGGAGTAATAAACGATGTTTTGCTAAAAACGTTCTCATAATCAACATCGCCCACAATCTTATATCCTTTTTGCGATGAAGCATCTTCCACTCGATTGATTCCCACATCAATTACCGCGGCACCATCCTTGACCATTCCAGCCGTTATGAAATTTGCTTTCCCGATAGCGGCAATCAATATGTCGGCTGTTTTTGTGTAAGCAGAAAGATCCGCGGCGGCAGAGTGGCATATTGTAACGACTGCATTTGCACCCTCCTTTTTCTGAAGGAGCATATTGGCAACCGGTTTGCCTACTATATTGCTTCTTCCGACCACAACAACATGTTTCCCGCTTGTTTCAATTTTATATCTTTTTATCAGCTCGACTATTCCGTTAGGAGTGCAGGGATAAAAAGTATTTTTACCGATAACCAGATTGCCCATGCTCACCGGATGAAAACCGTCAACATCTTTCTGAGCAGATATTTTTTCGATTACTTTTTCTTCATTGATATGCTTCGGAAGCGGAAGCTGCACGAGTATTCCATCGTAATCAGGACTGGCGTTATAACTGTCTATCAGTGAGAGAAGACTTTCTTCTGAAGTATCCGCGGGCAGCATCTCAATTTTTGAAAGCATTCCTATCTCGCTGCACGCTTTTGCCTTCGACTTAACGTACGATTGAGATGCGGGGTTATCCCCTACCATAATTGTGACCAATCCAGGCACTCTGACATTCAGAGATCTTAGCCAATCAACTTTTTCTTTAAGTTCGCCTCGTATATCCGATGCAACTTTTTTACCGTCAATTATTACCGGCATTATATCCATCTGCTCCTAAATTTTATATTCATTCCCACTTCTTACTTCTTACTTCTTGCTTTTTTACTTCTTACTTTTTTACTTCTTACTTTTTACTTTTCACTTTTAACTTTTTACCAGTCTCTCAAACTCCGGCATAAAAATTCTTTCAATCTCCAAAGTCTTACCTGTGGTTGAATCCACCTTAAGAAACAGAGCCGAGAGGTGAACATTATCGAATGCCGTTTGATACTTCTGAGGAGTCTGATAAAGGAATCTGTTGATTGCGGCATCCGTTTTCATCCCGATAACGGATTCATAAGGCCCGCTCATTCCGCAATCTGTAATAAATCCGGTTCCGTTAGGAAGAATTCTTTCGTCTGAAGTCTGAACATGCGTATGAGTGCCTATTACAGCCGAAACTTTTCCGTCTAAGAAATATGCCAATGCAATTTTTTCTGCTGTAGCCTCCGCGTGCATGTCCACTACAATTATTTTTGTATCCTGCTTGATCTTTGTGAGTGCGAATTCTGCCGCGCGGAAAGGGCAATCGATTGGAGCCATATATGCCCTCCCCTGAAGATTAAGAACGGCAACTTTTCCCATGCCGCTTTCATAAATATAGTAGCCGTTGCCGTGAGTTCCTCTGGGATAATTGAAAGGGCGCAGAGAACGGGGATCTTTTTTAAGATAATCCTGTGATTGGGGTTTATCCCATGTATGATTTCCCCCGGTAATTACATGCACTCCGAGATCGAACAGAAATTTGGCTTCTTTATCAGTGCACCCTTTTCCGTCGGATGCGTTTTCGCCGTTTGCAATAACAACATCGGCATTATATTTTTTGATCAATCCCGGCAGATAAAGCTGAACTACGTTCAATCCCGGCTGGCCTATTATATCTCCAATAAAAAGTATGTTTATAGTCATTTTATTTTTTCTTTTGGGATGCAATATATCTAAAATCATCTGAATTTCGAAGCCGCGGAGCTAATGATTGTCATTTCGACCTTAAGAAGAAAAGCGATCTGATTAAAGATGATTTTTTGCTAAAT
>JAKAMT010000140.1 GCA_021812705.1 Bacteroidota bacterium
CGCAATGGGCAAGGCATTTTTCAATTAAAGGAAGTTCTCTTTTGAGTTTCTCGTCTTTAGATTTTTGCACATCCCTTTTTAATTTTTCGAGCCTCGTTTCCAGGAAAGAGAGATCCGACAATAGAAATTCGACTTCAAGAAACTCTATATCCCTGAGGGGATCAATAGAATTGAGCGGATGCGAAACCGATGCATCATCAAATCCTCTAATAACATAGAATAGTGCATCGTTGTTCCGGACACCATTTAAGAATGATGACGTAATCTTAACTTTGTTGTCTTCGGACATTTTAAGTCCGGGAAGATCGAACACTTCGATTGTGGCATTTATCTCTTTTTTAGGATTGAAAATTTCAGTCAGCTTATTCAAGCGATCATCGGGAACTTTGACTACTTCGATGGAAGCTTCCTCTTTTTGAGCTTGCGAAGCGGCAGAACTGCCGCCGGACAGTGTGTTGAAAAGTGTCGTTTTACCTGAAAACTGCAGACCGACCAAACCAATTTGCATTATAATCCCTTTTTATTGAATAACTGTTCAAATCAAATATAACTATTTTTGAAATAAATACTTTAAGAGCAACCGACAGCAGAATGATTTATGAAATAATCTGAGTATGAAGAGAAATTTCTTCAAGAATTGAACTTACTTTTAGACAAGAATTTAATTCTCCGCTATAAACTACGGTCTTTCCTTTTACATGCGCTTCAAATGCGAAACCCCGGGCTTCTTCATAACCGCATTTTACTGCTTTAATGATTTGTGCTATCACGTCGTCAAATGAATGCCAGTCATCGTTGTATAAAACAACTTTGTATGGCAGTCCTACAGCCACATCGTCTTCGGTTTCCGGTTTTATTATACCGGAAGGATTTTCTTCGTTCATATTCTTCCTGATTTCCTGTTTAAATTATAAAATTACGGTTCAAAAAAAAATTTTATTTATATTTGCCGGAGCAATGATTTAATAGGATATTGCATTGTTGAATTTCAAAATGGAGGTTGAATGAAGATTGCAGTTTGCGTAAGTCACGTTCCGGATACGGCTGCAAAAATTAATATCGGAAGTGACGGAAAATCTATCGATCAGAACGGCGTTACTTTTGTTGTGAATCCGTACGACGAATTCGCAATTGAAGAAGCGTTGAAGACAAAAGAAAAATTTGGCGGAGAGACTGTTGCTATAAGCCTTGGCGGAGATGCCAACAAAGAAACTCTCCGTAAAGCGTTGGCAATGGGAATAGACAACGCAGTACTTCTTAAAGATGAAGGATACAGGGATTCGGGTTCGGTCGCCAAAGCATTAGCAGATGAAATTAGACAACAGGGAACCGAATTAGTTTTCTTCGGCAAACAGTCAGTGGATTTTGATAATTCGGTAATCGGACAGATGACATCCGAATTGCTGGGTTATAACTGCGTCTCTGTGGCTGTGAGCTTTTCTCTAGAGGGAACTTCCGTTAAGTGCGAAAGGGAAATTGAAGGCGGAAAAGAAGTTGTTGAGACAACCCTGCCTGCAGTAATAACTGCCCAAAAAGGATTGAATGAACCGCGTTATGCTTCTCTGAAAGGAATAATGGCAGCTAAGAAGAAAGAGATTGCAGAAAAATCTCCATCTCCTGCTGCTAATTATGCAGAAATTGTTGGAATGAAAAAACCGGCCTCAAAACAGGCGGGCAAAATTGTTGGAACTGACTCCAGCGCGGTGCCGGAATTGGTTCGGTTGTTAAGAGAAGAAGCAAAAGTAATCTGAGGAAAATAATCATGGCAAATAAATATTTGGTTTTTATTGAACAGAGAAACGGCGCAGTAAAAAAATCATCTTACGAAGCGGCAAGCGCCGCGGCTGAACTAGCTTCAAAAGTTTCCGGGACTGTGGAAGGGATTGCAATAGGGAATGATATTGAAGGGCTCCAAAAATTTGGTATTAGCAAAATACATCATTTCAAGAACGCGGATCTGCTGAATTATTCACCATCCGCATATACAGAGATAATTTCAAAATTTTTTAATGAAAACGGATTCGACTCACTCTTTTTTGGCGCTACTGCAATGGGAAAAGATCTGGCGCCCAGAACTGCAGTACATATAGATGCCGGATTGGCGATTGACTGCGTGGCGTTAAACATTGCAGAGAATGAGATTATTGCCACAAGGCCGGTATTTGCAGGCAAAGCATTGATCGATCTAAAAATTACTTCTCCCAAAAAAGTGTTTGCACTTCGCCCCAATGTATTCAACGCAAACGCATCTTCCGGAAGTGCGGAAATTTCTCTTCACGAAGTTCAATCTCCAAACTTAAAAGTGAAAGTAACGGAGTTGAAAAAATCTGAAGGGAAATTAGATGTAGCCGAAGCAGATATTATTGTATCGGGCGGACGCGGAATGAAGGGGCCCGAGCATTTTAAGCTTGTTGAAGAATTGGCAGATGTCCTGGGAGCCGCGTGCGGCGCATCCAGGGCTGCTGTGGACGCAGGATGGCGCCCGCACGGCGAACAGGTTGGTCAGACCGGTAAAACAGTCTCCCCAAACTTATATGTTGCCTTGGGCATTTCCGGCGCTATACAGCATCTTGCGGGTATGCGTTCTTCAAAGTATATAGTAGCGGTTAATAAGGATAAGGATGCCCCGATCTTTCAAATAGCTGATTATGGAATTGTGGGCGATCTTTTTGAAGTTGTTCCGGCTATGATAAATGAAATAAAAAAAATAAAATCTTAGTAAGAGACGTGAATAAAATTCAGGTTGAAATATTAGGTTTATCTGCAAGTCCGTCTGCGGGAGGAGCGTACGCGCTTTTATTGAAAGAACTTTACGGCGTACGCCGCCTTCCAATTATTATCGGACAGTTCGAAGCACAGTCAATTGCCTTGGAAATGGAGGGGATTAAACCTCCCCGCCCTCTTACTCACGACCTGCTCAAAACCATCATTGATAATCTGGGCGGCACAGTTACAGAAATTATTATCGACGAGTTAAAAGAGAATACATTTTACGCAAAGATTAAGTTAGAAATCTCATCGATGACGAATGAGATAGATTCCCGGCCGAGCGATGCAATTGCCTTAGCGGTAAGAACAGGCAGCCCTCTTTTTGTTTCGGAAGAGGTGATGAAAATTGCCTCGTTCCTCCCATCAAGCGAAGAGGCGGATGAAGAATTCCATAATGCGGCAGACCAAAAAGAGAGCGAAAATCTTTCACCCAAAAAAAACATTCCGGAAACAAAGCTGGCACAGCTGCAGAATCAGTTGAGAGAAGCGATAGAAAAGGAAGATTACGAACGGGCTGCTAAACTGAGGGATGAAATTACAAAACTGAGCGGAAGCGCAAACTGATCTCAATTAAAGACTAATTTTCCTATCTCGCACTCCAGGCATAAATTTCTTGAACAGTAATTCCTGAAAAGTTCTATCATTCCCTGTGTCAATACCGCATAATGAATCTGCTCCCCCATATTTAATGACTGCGCAACTTCGATTGTCAGCTGGTTGTCAGATTTCTCTTCATACTCATTGTAAAATTTGACTATCTTTTTCACAGTTTCCTTTTTGCCGAAAATTTCGAAATACACCGCGAAAACCGGAAGAACAACATTCACTATAATTTCATCCGCCCTGCCGGCTCCGACAAAATATTTCATATCAGAATTAGACTTTTGATTAAGCACGAAATGATTTTTCCAGAATCCATCCGCTTTAACAATGAACACGGAACGGAGCGATTTGGCGAGCACTTCAAAATTATGGATCTCGGAAATTCGTTTCGCGACAGAATTGATAAGATTTTTGTGCATTATTCCGGCCAGCAGCCGGGCGCCGCCGGCTATTCTGATCGTCGGAAAATTTTGCGGACGCAATCTGAAAAAATGCCAACTGTCGTTATCGAAATATTTTCCGTCATATAATGAATTAATGGAATTCCAATGTATAGAAATCTTGTCGAAATATTTTTGAGATAAAGGTTCCGTAAGATTAACTCCGCCGTTCATCAATCCGCTGATAAAAAATAGCGCGGCTTCATATTTTTCCGTTATCACTCCGTCATTTTCTATTTTGGAGATAAAATTTATATTCGCCGCCCGTGAAAGATGCAGCATTTGAGATTTGTTTTTAGAATATCCCAGCGCTTCAAATATCTGTTCATACAGCAATTGCTGCCAGATCTCCCTTGAAGTGAAATCAGAATTGTTGAATTTTTTATCGTGGAATTGAGATGTAAGTTCATAGGATATTACCGGTTCTTTCAAGTTCATCTCTCTTACGAACTGAAGTTCCTTGAGCCGGGCATAAATTTTCTTGCATTTTTTTTCAAATCGATCGTTGCCAAGTTTTCTTAGATATTTATCCCTCTCTTCCGCGGAATAATTTTTTATCAGAGAACTGCATTTTACATTTGATCCCGAATCCTGCTTTGGTTCATCGGAATTATTGGCCAGTGATTCTTTATCCTTTTCTTCAATAAAATCGGAAAGGCAGATAGAAGGAATCTTTCTCCCGTCGCGAGTGTAGACATAGCTGTAATTGCTCTTGTTGGTCAAAGCTGCGTGAAGGATAACACGCGTATACTTACCGTCAATATTATGACCGTGCGTTTTCCAGTCGGAATAATTTTTATCAATTTCAATATCTCCGACATAAGTAAAATTACCGATTCTTATGCGCGCGTTCTTAAAGTCCGGTCCGCCCACCTCATCGTTGTGAACGCCGGCATCCAGAATTGTAATTTCTTCGCCCGAGCAGGTTTTAAGAGGATGTTTATATCCCTGCTTTTTCCATAGATCATAGAGGGAGGATTCAAGTATCTTTGAATTTTTATCGTTCATCTCTTGAATGAGATATATTGAAATCTATTTTGAGAGGAAAAGGAATAACCGTAAGAAAATTTAATACAATCGAAATCTAAATGCTAATTTTTTAGTGCGCGGAATTAATGTTTTCAGAATGACTGAATTATACTGTCATACTCTTTCATTCTGTTTTTCACTGCCGCCCCGAAACTTTTAGATTCATCCGCGTAGATCAATGCGCGGCTGATATTTATAATAAAATTTTTATTGGATTGCTGAATAAAAGTCCTTACAATGTCTTCCAGACTTCCCCCCTGAGCGCCGACGCCCGGAAGAAGAACCGGCATCTCATTAAATTTTTTGATATTCAAAATAAGCTCTTCCAAATTAGTAGCCCCGAAAACAAATCCGCAGTTTTTGTTCCTATCCCATTCAACAACTTTTTCCATTACCTGTTGATACAGATAGTTCCCATTTTCAAGTTTTTGTTTTTCAAAATCAGACGAGCCGGCGTTAGAGGTCAGTGCAAGTATGAAATTCAGTTTATCTTTATAATCGAGGAATGGAGAGAGAGAATCGAAACCCATATATGGATGAAGAGTGATGGAATCGAAATTAAAATAGTCGAATGCGGAAGAGGCATACATCTGAGAAGTGTTTCCTATATCTCCTCTTTTCGCATCGGCTATGGTCAATATTCCCGGAGGGATCAATTCGAGAGTTTTATGAATTGTATCAAATCCGGCAGAACCGTATTTCTCGTAAAAAGCGAAATTAATTTTATATGCCGCGGCGGTTTCACAAGTGTTTTCTATAACGATCTTGTTGAATTCCAGAATAGGGTCGGCGGCGGTGCGAAGATGCTCCGGAATTTTATTTTTATCGGTATCCAATCCTACGCAGATGTGTAAATTTTTTGCGACTTTGTTTTTAAATTTTTCGAGTGCTGTCATATTTTATTATGTATGTAGTTTTCTGTTTCTGTAAATATTAAGGACAATTCCTATCATCACCATATTGATTAATTGAGTGCTTCCCCCGTAACTTAAAAACGGAAGAGGCAATCCAATAACCGGAGTGAGTCCCAGGTTCATTCCTACATTAAGAGCAAAGTGAGAGAATAAAAGAGTAAGCACGCCAAAAGTAACCAGCACGCTAAAATTATCCTTCGCTGTTGCCGTTAATTTAAATAATCTCAGAAAAATTATCATAAAGAGAGAGATGACCAACAAACTTCCGATAAATCCGAATTCTTCTCCGACGACACAGTATATAAAATCCGTCCACTGTTCAGGAATAAATCTCAGCTGAGTTTGATTACCCTTAAGAAAACCTTTTCCAAGAAGGCCACCTGAACCGATGGCGACTTTTGCCTGAAGTGCGTTATAACCCGCGCCCAGAGGATCTGAGTTGGGATCTATGAATGTTGCAATTCTTTTCTGCTGATGAGGTTTTAAAATTTTTATTACATAATCAAAGAAAAATCCGGCGGATAAATTCACTATAAATACAGTCACGCTGTTGAACAGATCTTTTTTGAAAAAGAAGAGGGCTGCCACTACAAGTAATAGCGCGGCCAGGAATGCATACGTTCCCAAGATAGAGGCGAGAGCAACAATGCCGGGAGAAATTACAACGAACAAACCGAATAAACTTATTCCGCTCCAGAAAATGAGGGACAAAGTGATGATCAAAAATACGATCGAAGTGCCCATATCGGGTTCTAGCATTATCAGCATAACCGGAAAAATTCCGATTGCCAGCGCTACTCCAATATCTTTAAGATTATTTATATCTCGATTCTTATACGTAAGCCAGTAGGATAGCATAAGAATAGTGCCCAGTTTGGCCAGTTCAGACGGCTGAAATCCGAATCCGCCGATTCCGAACCAGCTCTTGGCGCCGTAAATGGTTTTGCCTACTGCGAGAACTGCTACGAGAAAAAATATAGACAGACCATAAATGCCAATCGCAAATTTTTTAAATGATTGGAGAGGGAGTGAAAATGTAACAAAGAAAATCAATAAGGATATAATTACAAAAAATACCTGCTTCTGAAAATTTCCGCTCGCAGTAGGATGGTTTACCGTGGAGCTGTAAATAGCGAGGAGTCCGAAGATTATTAAACCTATTACCGGCAGAAAAATTGCTAGATCAAATTTATCCTGAAGTTTATAATTAATGTTCATTAATTTCCTTGCCCGGTGTAATCTTTGCTACAAGATCAGAATTATCTTTTTTCTCTTTCTGCAGATAAGCTTTAATAACATCTCTGGCAATAGGTGCGGCGGCCGTGCTTCCGAATCCTGCGTTCTCAACTATAACGGCTACGGCAATTTTAGGATTATCGTACGGCGCAAAGCCGATGAAGATTGCATGGTCTTTACCGTGCGGATTCTGCGCAGTGCCGGTTTTGCCGGCAATTGCGATATC
>JAKAMT010000141.1 GCA_021812705.1 Bacteroidota bacterium
TGTGAAGGATAATATTTTAAAGAAACTGAAAAAAGCTTAATCGCTCTCCCCTTTTTTCTTTATTAAGACTTTGAGGGCTTTGCCTCCGTCAAGTTTGATGATTTTTGAATCCACTCTTCTCACCAACTCATAGTTGTGGGTAGCAAATATTATTGAAGTGCCTCTTGAATTTATTTTCTTCAGGATAGTAAGAATCTCTTCGGACGTATCGGGATCCAGATTTCCGGTCGGTTCATCCGCCAAGATCAGGAACGGATCATTAATGAGGGCGCGCGCAATGGCTACACGCTGCTTCTCGCCGCCGGATAACTGATGCGGCATATTTTTCAGTTTGTGAGAAAGCCCGACTTCCGAAAGCACGCTCATAACTTTTTTCTTTATCGATTTTGCAGGATTGCCGGTGACCTGCAAAATGAAAGCAAGGTTGTCATAAACATTCCGGTCGCTGAGAAGCTGAAAATCCTGAAATATCATCCCCACTTTTCTTCTTAAAAACGGAATCTGCTTTTCAGTTATGGTTTCAGAAGAATACTCACCCACTTCCACATAACCGGAATCCGGGAAAAGATCCATATAGATCATTCTGAGCATTGTTGTTTTGCCGATACCGCTCTTACCAATGAGAAAAACAAAATCCCCCTGTCCGATCTCCAGATTCAGATCGGTGAATACCGGCTGATTTTTGTAACTGAATTCAACGTTGTAAAATGTCAGCATATTTTTTTCTTCTTAAGAATAAATTGAGCGCGCTCTGTTTCCGGATCGGCGTTCTTAAAAGTGAACGCCTTGTAACACTTATGAACATAAAAATCGGATTTGTCAATAAAATCGAAATACTCTTCGAACCTGTAAATTTTTTGCTTGTGCATCTCTTCAACCGTGCGGCCGTCATCAAAAGTGAGGCGAAAATGATTATAATGAATTCGTGACGACGGATTATACAAGCTTCTTTGCTGGTAAGTTATCCCGTTAACTTTTCCTCGCCTGTTGAGATACCTTTCAAACTTTTTGCTGTTATTCTCCAAACTCACATCGAACAGAAAAAGTCCATCATCCTTCAGACAGCCGCTCGCCGTTCTGAGATACTTCAGAAATTTTTCTTTTGTTGCAAGATAATTAACGCTGTCGAATGTTGAAAAGATAAAATCGAATTTATTTTTGAACGGGAGAAGTGTCATGTCGCAGCAGACTCTTTGAAGTGTTTCTTCCCCTTTCCGCAGCATAGGATGAGAATAATCGCTTGAGATCAGGTTCATCTTCTTCCACAGGAATTTTGAGAGAGAACATGTTCCGGCGGCTAATTCAAGCGCAAAAGGTTTTTTAATTTCCAATTCCCCGCTTAATTCCAAAATATAATCGGCCCACTGTCTATAATCGATTGAGCGCATCATATGCGGATATATCTCGGCAATGGTGGAATAGGTCTTAGCGGGCATCGATCTTTTTTCTCCTGTTCGAAATTATTTTCTCTGCCCATACAACCGACTCTATCATACTTCCTGCGTCCGCCAGATTTTTCCATGCGATATCGAATGCTGTGCCGTGATCAGGAGATGTGCGCACAATATTTAATCCTGCTGTGAAATTCACACCGGCGTTGAAGTTCATCATCTTGAACGGAATGAGGACCTGATCATGATACATGCCCAGGACGGCGTTATAATTTTTGAAAGAATGCGTCGCGAAGAATGCGTCCGGAACAAAAGGTCCGCTAATATTTTTATTGCCGAAGGATCTTATTGCGGGGGAAATTATTTTAATCTCCTCTTTACCGATCTTTCCGTTTTCGCCCGCATGAGGATTGAGACCAAGAACTGCCATTTTCGGCTCGCGGATACCTAAGTCATACTTTAAAGTGTTGAATAGTGATTCCGCCGAATTCCTTACCGCCCGGATTGAAATCAGTCTGCTTATTTTAGAGACCGGTTCATGTATCGTAACAAGTCCGCAGATAAATTTCTTTGAGAGAAAAACCATCAGATATTTTTTTGATCGTGACAGCTCTGCAAGCAGTTCAGTATGACCCGGATATTTAATTCCGGCCAATTGAAATGCTGTTTTGGAAATCGGTGCGGTTAACATCGCGTCTGCAATTCCTGCAACGCAGATTTTATGAGCGGCCAGAACCGATTCAAATGAAATTTTACCGGACATTTTGGTTGGAACGCCTGCGTTGATCTTTGCTTTTCCTCCGCTTATAACCAGCACTTCATCTTTTTTTTGCGCTAGAGCGTCACTGGTATTCAGAATTCTGAAACTAAATTGGGGTTTGATGATAGAAGCAGCGGATTCGAAAACATTTTCCGGGCAGAAAAGAATTATTTTTCTTCTGCCCGGATTGTAAATTTTATTTATTGATTTGATGCAGATCTCCGGACCGATCCCGTTAATATCTCCGGATGTGAACGCGAGCGTTTTCATTTTACAAACAGTTCTTCATTAACTGTTCATGCTCATCATGAATTCTTTATTGTTTCTTGTACCCTTCATCTTATCGAGCAGAAATTCCATTGCTTCGGTCGGATCGAAATCGGAAATGATTTTTCTAAGGATCCAAACTTTATTGAGTTCATCCTCTTTGAAGAGAAGTTCTTCTTTTCTTGTGCCGGATTTATTCACATCGATAGCCGGGAAGATTCTCTTATCTGCGAGGCTTCTGTCGAGAACCAATTCCATATTGCCGGTTCCCTTGAACTCCTCGAAGATAACTTCATCCATTCTGCTTCCGGTATCAACAAGTGCCGTCGCAATGATTGTAAGGCTTCCTCCGTCCTCGGTATTTCTAGCAGCGCCGAAAAATCTTTTCGGTTTATGAAGCGCGTTAGCATCAACACCGCCAGAGAGAATTCTGCCGCTGTGAGGAATTACAGTATTGTGGGCACGCGCAAGACGTGTAATCGAGTCGAGAAGAATTACAACGTCGTCCCCGGCTTCAACCATTCTCTTCGCTTTCTCTATAACCATGTTGGCAACCTGAACGTGGCGGTCGGCTGGCTCATCGAATGTTGAACTTATAACTTCCGCCTGAACAGAGCGCTGCATGTCTGTTACTTCTTCCGGGCGCTCGTCAATCAGAAGCATTATGATTTTCACTTCAGGATGATTTCTCGAAATTGAATTTGCGATCTTCTGGAGAATGATGGTCTTGCCTGCTTTAGGAGGAGAAACGATCAAACCTCTTTGCCCTTTGCCGATAGGCGAAAGCATATCGATAACGCGCATCGAATATTCGCCCGGCGCAGATTCCAATTTTAATCTTTTAGTAGGATAGAGAGGAGTAAGGTTATCGAACAAAGTTCTTTCCCTTATAGCTTCCGGATCTTTTCCGTTAACAGCTTCAACTCTGAGCAACGCAAAGAAACGTTCTCCCTCTTTGGGCGGTCTCACCTGCCCGCTGACAAAATCTCCGGTTCTCAAGCTAAATCTTTTTATCTGCGAAGGTGATACATATATATCATCCGGCGAAGGCAGATAATTATAATCGGCTGAACGGAGGAATCCGTAGCCGTCGGCCAGCACTTCCAAAACACCTTTCGAAAAAGTGAGTCCGTCTTTTTGGGATTGCGCTTCGAGAATTTTAAAGATGAGTTCTTGTTTGCGGAGATCGCTGTAACCTGCTATTGAAAAATCTTTTGCGATCTTATAGAGATCTACAATCTTCTTCGATTGCAGTTCTGATATGTCCATTGGCATGAGTGAGTCCTATACTTATTTTAAATTTTCTTGATTTCAGTTATGGCTAACAATTTGGAGGATTTTCTGATTTTTATTAAAAGTGAATTATTATTGTTGAAGACTAATGAGGCACAGGTTAAAATTAGTCCTCCCCGATGAATTTGTCAAGCCCTTTCATCCAACATTTTTGTTTTTATTTCGCCCAGGAGATACATACTTCCAAGAATGACCAGACAAGAATTTGCCCCCTCTTTACTGAATTCTCTGATCATGCCGGCCGGCTCGTTCAGAATCCCGGCTTCTATGCCGCAGCGCCGGGCGGTCTCCATCAAATAATCTGTCCCGGCCGCCCGCTCCATCCCGACCGATGTTAAATAAAACCGAGTGAAATAGGGCTTAAGAAGGAGGAGCATCTCTTCAACGGATTTATCTTTCATAACGCCGAAAATCAATATCCTTTCTTCATACAGATTAAATTCATTAGAGAATTCTTCCGTAAATGTGCAAATCCCTTCCGGATTATGAGCGGAATCAAAAATTATTCTCGGCTTATCAGAAATTACTTCATACCGCCCCTCAATTCCCGAATTACAAACTACATTTTCTATTCCCTTTGATATTGCTAATGGGCCGATTGTTCCAACCGTTTCATCCAAAGTTTTAACAGCGAGCGCCGCGTTAAAAAGCTGATGAAGGCCTCTCAGCGGAGTTGAATAAAGTGAAAAAACTTTTTTATTTAAAAACGTTTTTACGCGCTCCCCGTCCCGCACGGCAAATTCCGGCGCCGCAAAATATTTTCCGTTCATTTTATTATTTATTTCGCGAAAAACTTTATCTGCATCATGAGGTATAATTCCTGTAAAAACAGGGATACCCGGTTTGATAATTCCTCCCTTTTCGAACGCAATTTTTTCGATTGTGTCGCCAAGGTGTTCCGTATGTTCCAGACTTATTGAAGTAATAACCGATGCTAAAGGTGAAATAACATTTGTGGCATCCAACCTGCCGCCGAGCCCCGTCTCTATGATTGCATAGTCCACTTGCTCGTCTGAAAAATATCTGAACGCCATTGCGGTTGTCACTTCAAAAAAAGTGATTTTCTTTTCCTCTATGAATTTTTCCTGTCTCTCAAAAAAATCCGCCACATATTCATCATCAATCATTTTCCCATTAATCCGGATCCTTTCATTAAATTTCACAAAGTGAGGCGATGTATAGAGTCCGACTTTAAATCCCGCTTCAATAAGAATGCTCGACATGAAAGAAGCCGTGCTTCCCTTTCCGTTCGAGCCGGCAACGTGGATCATCTTCAAGTTGCGTTCCGGATTTCCGATCCGCATGCACAGATCCTGCATATTCTCAAGTCCGAGTTTCATTCCGAAACGGTGCAGAGAAAACAATTTCTCTAAAGCCGCATCGATTCTGCTTTTCGGTTTGTTATTAATTACGGGCATATCAGGATTGCGTTATGATATGAGAAGATTTTATTCAAATTATTTCTTTCTGCCAAATCAAATTTGATAAGAGCCGGTCAATTCGGAAATCTTTTTGATATTATGTTTTTCACAATATTCCGCGAGTCCGGAGATGATCTCCAGTCCGGCATTCGGGTTAATAAAATTAACTGTACCTATCTGGAAAGCCGAAGCGCCGACGATCATCATTTCAACCGCGTCTTTCCAGTTCATTATACCGCCGATACCAATAATCGGAATATCAGAGTTCCGTTTTATTTCCAATACTTTTGCCAGCGCGACCGGTTTGATTGCGGGACCGGAAAGACCGCCCGTTATATTTTTGATTTTCGGTCTGCGCGTATTGATGTCGAAGGATGTACCGACTAGAGTATTGATCGCGGAAACCGCGTCGCCGCCGCTTTGTTTTACAACTTTTGCAAACTCGGAAATCTTGGAAACATTCGGAGACAATTTAATGATGACAGGTTTGTCTGTAACACTTTTTACTTTTTCAGTGATCCTGCCCACCGCCTTCAGATCATTCCCGAATTCAAGTCCGCCCTCTTTCACATTGGGACAAGAAACATTTATTTCGAAAGCCTTGATCGCATCTTCGTCTTTCAATATTCTAACGCATTCGACGTACTCTTCAACTGTACTAGCCGCAATGTTGCAAATCAGAGCAGTATCATATTTTTTTAAGAACGGAATTTTTTCAGTAATAAACTTTTCAATTCCGACATTTGCCAGACCGATCGCATTAAGCATTCCGGAAGGAGTTTCAACAATTCTCTGGGGAGGATTTCCCTTTCTCGGTTTCAATGAAACGGATTTAGTTACTATCCCGCCTATCTTGTTCAGATCCGTGAATTCCGCAATTTCATTTCCATATCCCACAGTACCGCTTGCAAGGAGAACCGGATTTTTCAATTTCAGACCGCCGACGTTTACAGAGAGATCTATTCCGTTCATAACTTCACCTGATCAGCGTTAAATATAGGTCCGTCTTTGCATACAAGCAGATATGATTCTCCGTCGGCAGATTCTACGGGACAGCCCTGGCAGATACCGAAACCGCAAGCCATCGCCGATTCCAGCGAAAGCTGGCAGTCATAATTATTTTGGATGCTGAAGAGCTGAAGGGCTTTGAGCATCGGATTGGGTCCGCACGAAAATATTCTGATTTTGTTCTTTGAGAAATTTTCTAATTCCATTTTGAGAAGTTCAACCACTGTGCCATTAAAACCGTCCGATCCGTCATCAGTCGCCGTGAACACATTTTTCAATCCGTAAGTCAGAACCAGATCCTTGGATCTTCCGCCCACAAAGGAAACTATTTTTTTATTCGCCGGCAGTTTTTTAATCAGGAATGGAAACGGCGCCGAGCCGAGTCCGCCAGCGACAATCACTGCAGTGTCGTAATCACCTTCAATTTTGAATCCCGAACCGAGCGGACCGAGTATGTCGAGAGTGTCTCCATTTTTTTTATTGCAGAGCAATCGGGTTCCTTCTCCGTGAATGTCGAAAAGGAAATGTATCTCGTCTCCATTCACATCGCAGATGCTGAAAGGTCTTCGGAGGAGAGGGAAATTATTGTCAGATACTTTAATATTGCAGAACTGGCCGGGTTTGGCCGAGGCAGCAATTGAAGGAGAATACACTTTAATTAGGTGTGTACTATCATTTATCTTATCTATCGACCGGAATACAGAAAATTCGTTAATCAAAATCTACTCTTTCGATTCAAGTGAAACATATTTTGAGGTGATTAAAAATTATTTTTTTAGGAGTCTTTCTTCAATCAATTTTATTTTGTCGAGCCTGCGCTGATGTCTGTCGCCCAGAAAATTTGACGCAAGCCAGACTTCTGCTATAGATTTTATGGTTTCATCGCCGAGAGCGCCTGCGCCCATTACTAAAATATTAGCATCG
>JAKAMT010000142.1 GCA_021812705.1 Bacteroidota bacterium
AAATTTATTTTCTTTAATCAAGTTGCCGGCAGTTATAATAACTCCGTAATAGTTGTTGTTCATACCGATATCTTTAAAATCTTTTATCATCTGAAGAGCAGCGGCAATCTGTTTGTCGGTATTTTTTTCCGCTCTAAGTTCACTCATCTTAGCCATAAAAGCACAGGATCCGTTCGGAAATTTCTTCACACCCAGATCCGAAAACTCTTTTCCCTTGTCTGCCATCTTCAGCCGTGTATAGTGATAAGACAACAGATAATAATTCTCATCCTTCAAATCCTTACTTGCCGATAATTCATCAAGATTTTGCAGAACAACTTTTTCGCTCTCCTCTTTCTCCAATGCGTTCATGGTTACAGTAAGATATATTGAAAGAAATTTCCTTTTAAGCTCCGCATTAGATGAAAATATTTGTGTCATTATGTTATATGCTTCTTTCCGGTCTCCTTTTAGCTGAAGCAGCGACGGTCCCCAATAACCGTTGCACATAGCATAACTAAGTTTTGAACCTTCGGTTTCTTTGCCTGTCTCGTCATAAAATTTTATAAAATATCCCAGACCGTCGTTATTCTCCGATTTTTCATTTACTTCACCGTTATCGAATGTAAGGGCAATCAGTTCGGTCGAAGGAGTCGTCTTAATTTTTGCTTTCCATTCTTTGCCGCTCTTTTCCATCATTACAGAGTGAGCATTCTCTATTCCGAAAGTCTTCTGGTCTTTGCTTGAACTGAGA
Organism: Bacteroidota bacterium; assembly: GCA_021812705.1. GTDB lineage: Bacteria > Bacteroidota > Ignavibacteria > Ignavibacteriales > Melioribacteraceae > Fen-1258. Next base: position 734 of record JAKAMT010000142.1, read on the forward strand.
TAGACAGTCATTTCAACTTTATCTGTCTTCGCCAATTCTGTCCCTTCGCCGTTATAAACAATTGTGATCTCGTCTCCGGCATGCGGTTTTGCCGGTGCAACTTTAACAGATTTTTCTTTCGCAATATTTATATTTATTAATGCGGTCATTAATAAAATGAATGCAGCTAACTTTTTCATTTTCTTCTCCGGAAATCTTCTATGTACATTTGGATTGCGTTATTAAATGATAAATAAATTCGCAAAATTCTCAGCAGGCAATAGTTCGTTCATCAAAAAAAGTCCGCCAATAAACTTGGCGGACTAATAATTTTATTTCAGCAGTTCTTTTATTTTTTCTTCCAGCTCTTTTCCGTGCAGATTCTTTGCGACAATAATTCCGTTTTTATCCAGTAAAATAGTTGTAGGCAAAAAATGGATGCTGTAAAGAGTGCAGATTTCCGCGGGTCTGTATTTGATAGGGAACCTGTCAATTACATTTTTCCACGGTATGCTGTTCTGCTGAATGCATTTTTTCCACGCATCTTCTTTCGAATCGTCGGATACTCCGAGAATTTCAAATCCCTTCTCTTTGTGAGCGTTGTATAATTCCTTCATGGAAGGTATGGAGGCGACGCACGGAATGCACCATGATGCCCAGAAATCGAGCAATACAACTTTTCCCTTTAGAGAAGAGAGTGAGAGATCCTTACCTTCAGGATCCTTGGCTGTAAATTCCGGGGCGGTTTTGCCCGGCTGAATGCTGAGCATCGCGTTTAATTCTTCCAGATTCTTTTTGTAAGAGAGAGATTTTTTAACATTTTCGGAAAAATTATTCATCACACTTTGAAGTTTTTCGACCGGCTGATAATAATCATTCATTGCATATGACAGAATAAAACAAGCCGCAAAAGAATTGTTGTGCTCCTTTGCGAACTCCCAATTGAATTTATTGGAATTCGTAGTATACTCTTCCCTTAACTCGCTGACTTTTTCTTCCTGCTTTTTCTTTTCTTCAGGATCGGTTATCGATTTTAATTTCTTCGATTCTTCTTCCAGTACGGCGGAAAGAGATCTAGTCTTTGCATAAAATTGATCGTAAACTAATTGTTCCGAAGAACCTCTTACCACCGGGACCAACTCTTTCGCGTAATTAACAGAAACTTTCGCGGTGTCAAGATCAACTTCAACAGTTCCGGGCATTATCCAAAATGATGCATATCGGTTTGATTCCGGAAAGAATAAACGGGCCATCATAGGATTGGCAATCTTTCCTTTGAAAGAAAATTTATTGTTCTTAACCGCGCTCACGCCAAGCGTATCCTGAGTTCTTAATTCCGGTATTCCGAACAGAACAATTTTTGCGTTATTAAGCCCGACTGCTTTTCCCTTCAGTTCAAACATTTTTTGAGCATTTATGTTTGATGCTAGGAAGCAGAGAAACAGAGCCGTAAATAATACGGCCCTGTTCAAGTTTTTTTGAAAACTTATATTCGATTTCATTTTGTCTCTTATAATTAAAGTGATATTCCGCCAAATTTGACGCCGAAAATAACTGTACGAGGCTGTGTTAAAATCATGTTCAATCTTTCAAACTTATCGTTGTTGGTCAGATTCTCAACCTGTACAAATGCAGTTAATATATCTGTGATCTTCTGTGAAACACCCATATTGATTTTGAGATATGAAGGATATGTCATCAAGTAACCGCTCGGGTATGGTTTTATAGCAGGTTTATATTTTCCACTGTAAGCGTCGGCTAAAAATCCCGCAAAGTCTGCGGCAATCCATTCGCCAAATTGAAAAGCGCTCAAGGTAACAGTCGTTCCCTCAATCGGAGTAACTTCAATATTTGTCGACAATGTATATTTCGGCTGACCGTTTAATTTATCCCCAACTCTTGAACCGCCTGTATAAGTCGGCGAAAGTTGCGTGATTGTACTGTTGTTTGTGCCGTAATTTACATTTATAGTGAGCCAGTCATAAGGATGAGTAACCGCCTTGATTTCAAAACCTTCGTTCTTTACTTCATCAACGTTTTGATACTGATAAATTGAAATACCATTGTTAGAGCCGAGATTTACCGACTCGATTAAGTTCGTAGGCTTTTGATTATAATAAGTGAGAGAAACCGAGAGGATACTTGAATAATAAAGATCTGCTCCAATCTCCCATCCTTTTTGAATTTGAGATTGCAGATTAGGATTGGGCAAATATACATAGGTTGAACCGACGATTCCTGCTACTTGAGAAGCATCGGGAATTATAACCGACTGTCCCCAGGCAATTCTTCCTTTCACCATCCATTTTTCAATTTCATACACACCGCTTAAACCAGCGCGGGGGGACCATGTGTATGCGTTGCTTGAACCTGATGGATTCTTGTCCGCACGTAATCCGCCTGTTAAGAAGAGAAAATCTGCATACGAAAGTTGAGTTTGTCCGTAGAATCCGGAATTGATAACATAACCCGGATTCGAATCGACAAAATTATAATTGTTTCTGTCGGCTACTTTTGAGGAGAAGAACGGATGAGAATATTGAGTCCAGTCATAACCCAATGTAGTGGCCGTGCCAAGCTGTTCCATTATATTTGCTGAATAAGATGTGTTATACGATGCTGTAAATCTTTCTGTTCTTGAATCGGTTACGGAATAAAGTTTTGTAGTCGTATTAGGAGTCCGGTCATACGAGAAGGAGTTTAACGTATTATATCCGAAAGTAAATGTATGCGACCAATTTTGTGCTGCTTTATAATTCAGATTCATGGAGTAAGTTTTGTATTCACTTTTCCCTGCGGTATTCGGAGCTGCGTATGTCATGCCGGCCGAGTTATACATCTGAATATACAGTGGATCCCATCCTCTCGTTGTGTTTCTCTTTGAATAATTTAAAGAGAATCCGCCGGTCAGATCGCCGAAATTAAAATTTGTAGAACCTGTAAGATTCAGCGCCTGCTCCTGGAATAGTTCAATCCATTGAGGTTCTGTATTATAGTTAAGTCCGACATTGTAGCTTACAAAATCATATCCGCCGCTTGCGTTGAGCATATATTCCTGCCCAACAGGTGTATTATTCGGCACATACTTATTATCGATGTTTGTCAGAGTGACTTTGCCGGATAATTTTGTATTTCCTGCTTTTCCATGTTTCGTAAAGATCTGCATAACACCGCTGATAGCTCCGGCGCCGTAAATTGTGGATGCCTGAGGACCCGGAACAACTTCCACTCTTTCGATAACGGAAGGATCCATATAAGTTATATAAGCGGGGTCTGAAGCTTCAACTCCATCGATGTAAACTTTTAGAGTAGATGCGGCACCGGAGACAGTGGAAACACCTCTTACCGAGAAAGAACCATATGTTGTTCCAACACCTTCGTCTGTATAAATTGCACCTGGGACCGTCAAACGAACTAGATCCGCTACATCCGTCGGATTTATGTTTTCAATTTCTCTAGCAGTTACTACGCTGATTGTATTGGGAAGTTTTTTGACTACCGTGGGTAAAACCGTTCCGGTCGTAACTACAACTTCGTTCATATTTATATCGGTTGATTCTAATTGAAAGTTCAAAGTCTCTGTTCCGTTTGCTGTAACAGAAACACTAGCCTCTTTGGTTTTATAACCGACGCTTGAAACAACAAGAGTATGTTTGCCAGCACTAAGATTATCTATTGTATAATTCCCGCTCATGTTGGTGGATGTACCGTGTGTAGTTCCTTTAACAAGCACACTCGCGCCAACTACCGGCTCTTTTGTTTTTGAATCGGTAATTTTGCCTCTGACCGAGCCTGTTTCAATCGCGGTCACCAAATTTTCAGTCTGTCCGTAATTTTTTCTTACTACTATCTGATCATTTATTCTGTTGAATGAGAGTCCGTAATCTTTCGCGAAGACTTCAAGAATGTTATAGAGAGATTCATCGTCAACAATTACAGTCGCTTTCTCCTTCAGCGGCAGATTCTCTTCGAAGAAGACGAATTTGAAATTTGTTTTCTTCTCGATTATCTGTAGCGCCTGCTCCAAAGAAATGTTAAGTGCATTAACGGAGACTTTTATTTCCCGCAGGTTCTGCCCTTCGGAGGGTGTGGCAAAAAGAAAAGACACAAGCAAGACCTGCAACATGATTCCTGCCATTGAATAGAGGGCTGCCATTTTAGCTATCCTAAGAGTGTTATTTTTCATATTTTTACCTCGTGCTGGTTAGACAATTAATTAGTGTTCTCCAAAACTATTTTTTTGTTTGACTGCATCCGCCATGGCGATCCGCAATATTGCCATGGCTTTTTTTGTATCAATCTCTCATAAGGATTTTCTCCTTTATTTTATTTTCATAATGTTTATCTATTCAGAAAGTTTTTAACTCAATAAAAAATAACTTTTATAATTCGGTTGTTCTCCTTCAACGATTTATACTTTAGCCCGGTCAGCTTTTTAAGAGTCTCGGTTACAGTCCAGAAAGACGCGTTCTGAAAATTTGCCGTGATTTTTTTGCTCAAAAAAGATTTATTGGCCACTTCCATTTTGATTCCGTAATTTCTTTCAAGCTTAACAATTACATCCGAAAAAAGTTCTTTTTTGAAAACAAGCAGATTATCTTTCCACCCAACCGCTTCCTGAAGATCAAATTCCGAGAAGATTCCAATTTCCTCCTTCCTGTCGTAGGAAAGCTGCTGCTTCGGCTGAAGCAATGCAATATCAACCTTCTCTTTCAGATTTTCTTTGGAGATCTTTACACTTCCCTCCACAAGTGAAACCACAGTGTTTTTCTCGCCGGGAAATGATGCTATGTTGAATTTGGTTCCCAATACTGTCGTTGAGATCATTCCGGTGCGGACGATAAATCTTCTTGCCGAATCATGCTGGACTTCGAAGTAAGCTTCTCCTTCCAGAAAAACTTCTCTTAAATTCCCTTCAAATTTTTTGGGATATTTTATTTTGCTTCCGCCGTTGAGAGTTATTGTGGTGCCGTCAGATAATTTAAGAATCGATTTTTCTCCGTTCCTGGTAGTTCTCTCTTCCAGAGCGAGCAGCTCTTTCTGGCGAGATAATATTCCGGAAAAGTGGAGTGCCGCAGCCGAAAGAAGCGCGAAAAAGATAAACGATGCGGCAATTTTGAGAAGCGTCCTTTTTTGGTACCAATGAATATTTTCTTTTGTGTTCTCGCTCCATTCAAATCTTTTATCCTTTGAATAAAGCTTATCCTCTAAAATTTCTATCCCCTCTTCAAGCTTAAATTCGGGTATATCCCTTTTTTCGCTGTTCCAGTTTAGTACAATCGTTTCGAACTGCTTCTTGTAATTATCCAACTGAAGCAGAATTGAGAGTTCATTCTGTTCTTCTGTATTAATTTCTTTGGAAAGGAATTTTGCGGTAAGTTCTAAAAACCTGTTTTCTTGCATTTGCGGAATCTCTTATATTAATATATATAAGACACATTCAGCTTCAGCAAAATCTATCCGCCGGGGGATTATTTTAAAATAATTGCGGTTATTATGGGGATTATCTTTTTTAAGAGCGGGTACTGCTGAACCATAAATCCGATTGCCTTAACCATCTGATTTCTGACAGTACTTACCGAAATTGAGAGAATTCCGGCTATCTCTTCATAAGAAAGCTCGTCAAATTTATTCATCTGAAAGATTAATCTTCTCTTTTCCGGCAGTTTGCCGATGAGATTATCTATTACAAGCTTAAGTTCTTTATAATTGATCGAATCGTCGGGATAGTTCTGCATTGTTATCATTAGCCTGTCAACTTCGTCAATATGCTCAAAATTAATTTTATATCTGCGCAGGTGGTTCAAAGATAAATTTTTAGCGGAAGTATAGAGGTACGGTTTTACTTTTTTATCGATGGAAATCTTATTCCGTTTTTCCCATATATTGATGAACACATCTGCGACCAGCTCCTGCGCGGAATTTTTTTCTTTCACAAAACTGAAAACAAAATACGCAAGCTTCTCGTAGTATCTCGAAAAGAGAACTTTCAAAGCATGCGAATTATTCTGTTTGATAAGCTGGAATAATTCTTCATCGGTATAATTGTGAGTGTAATTCATTCGTCTCGCAATTTGCGTTTGAAAATATATCTTTCAATCAATATTTGCAATTATTTATCCCATATCCTTGTAGAGGCCGTCTCAAAAGTAAATTGGGACGGCTTTTCATTTTATGCAAAAGAAAAAATATCTCATGCCGATATAATTGCCCACTTTGACAGATTATGAGCCATCGCAACCAGCCCGATTTCGACAGTT
>JAKAMT010000143.1 GCA_021812705.1 Bacteroidota bacterium
GCCGAAGCAAGCAGATACGCAAGTGCAGTGTTTATGTTTTTTTTGTGAATAAGATAACCGAGAAAAGGCGCACATAAGGTAATTATAATTACAGATGTAGAGGCAATGCCGCCTATCTTTCCGTAAATCACTCCATCCCTTGTAACCGTCTTTAAAATTGTATCTGTCCCTTCCACTCCCAGCTTCGACAGAGGCCATAAAGATGTCAGCGAGATTGCCGTAGCGCTCAAAAATGAAGAGCATACCAGAAGAAGCATCATGATTGTAAACGTGATCATAAGATTAAAGCCGTTTTTGCCGAGTGTGTTTCTTGCAACCTCTGCAATCGATTTCCCTTTTTCCCTAAGGCTGATGAACATTGTGGTAAAATCATGCACCGCTCCCAGAAATATTCCGCCTACAACCACCCACATCCATGCCGGAATGAAGCCGTAAAGGACTGCCATGGTAGGGCCGATGATCGGTCCGGCGCCGGCTATGGCAGAAAAGTGATGGGCAAAAACAATATATCTTTTAGTCGGAACGTAATCGCGGCCGTCATTTATTGCCACGGCGGGAGTGGGATTGTTGGGATCTTCGCCTAATGTCTTTGCTATGAATCTCGCGTAGAATTTGCTTGCAATGAAAAAGAGGAGGATAGGAATTGCCAAAAATAGAAGTACATTCATTTCAGCCTCGCTAGTTTTCCGAAAGAGTTGGAGCAATATAAAAAATATTTTTTTGAATGAGATGAAAAATTATAAGAGTGAATCCCGCCCGGGGCGGGCAAGAGTAAATAGTAAATCGTGAATGGTGAATCGGTTGGGCTTCCGCGTTTACCGTTTCACGTTTTATCATGAAATAAGTTTATTTGCTCTGCGATGGCGTGTGAACAAAAATTTAAAAAACAGCCCGGCGGTAGCCGGGCAGGCAAGTAGCGGGACCTTTATCCCTGTTTATTTTGGAAATGATGTCCGAAGACAGAACGAATATAAAAAATAGTTTATATAATTTCTTTACTCAAAATTATCTGCGGCAAAGTGAAAAATCCGCATATCTTAACATTTATAATTACTCTTTAGCGGCAATGTAACTTTAAAAACGCTTCCTTTCCCTTCGGCCGACGAAACCTCAATAGACCCTCCATACAGATCAATCGAATTTTTTACTATCGCCAATCCTAATCCTGTGCCGCGTATATCAACCGTATTTCTTCCTCTGTGGAACGGTTCATGAATTCTGTGTATATCATCTTCCGGAATGCCGATTCCTTCATCTTTCACTTCTATTATAATGTTATCTCTGTTCTCTGAAACACGAAACTCAATTTTTCCGCCGTCCGGAGAATATTTTATTGCATTGCTGAGCAGATTTTGAATTATAAGTTCAACCTGTTTCGGATCAATTTCATAAATATTTTTAGGAGCTTCGTAGAACATTTCTATTTTATGGTTCTCATTTAAGAGTATTTGAGTCTCCTCCATCATGTGCGAACAGAGTTTATAAAGATCAGCCTGCTCAATTTTAATCTCAAGCTTTCCGCTCTCCGCCTTACTTATTTTCAGAATATCGTCCATCAAACCGGTCAAGTAACCTACGGAATTGATTATTCTCTCAAGATGTTCTTCTATCTTTTCCTTCTTCCACTTATCCTGATATTTTTTGATGAGGTCCGCAGAAAATAATATCGAAGTGAGAGGTGTTCTGAATTCATGAGAAGCTGTGGAGATGAATCTGCTTTTCAGAATGTTTAGGTCCTTCTCATTTTTAAGCGCTTCTTCAAGCTGGGTTTCAGCAGCTTCTTTAAGTTTAATCTCTGATTTTAAGTTTTTATTTATCCTGTCTAGTTCTTCCGTCCTCAATTTTACTAATTCTTCAAGATGGTTCCTATGTTTTTCAAGCTCCATTTCAGAAGCTCTTCGTTCCGTTATATCGACAAATGTTACAACAGAACCGATTACTGAATCTTCATGATAAATAGGGTAAGCCCAATACTCTACCGGAAAATTCGATCCGTCCATTCTCCAGAATACTTCGTTGTCGATATGTTCTTTAACTCCTTTATTAATTGCTTGGAAAACTTTGCATTCTTTTTCCGAGTAATGAGTTCCGTCTTTATGGGAATGGTGGATAAGATTATGCATATTCCTGCCGAGCACATCTTTTTCATCATTTACACCAAAAAATTTTAGAGCGGATTCGTTGCAGAATGTGCAGTTCCCGTTCATATCCAGACCGTAAATGCCTTCCGCGGTAGAATTAAGAAGCAGCCGGAAATTTTCCTCGCTCTCTTTTAATTTAAGTTCGATTTTTTTTCTTTCGGTAATGACTTCTGTATAAACAATAATTCCGCCAATGGTTCCGTCGGTTTCGTACCATGGCCTGCATTCCCATCTTGTCCATTCAACTGTACCGTCGTCTTTATAGTAAGGATCGTCTTCCGCGCTGGAGATAATTCCCTTCAATGCTTTCTGATGTACATCTCTCCATTTCTGAGGAAGATCCGGAAATACGTCGTAATGATGTTTCCCGATTATATCTTTCTCTTTTACTTTATAATCGTCCAGATAACGTTTGCTTACATAAATGTATTTTAAGTCTTTGTCGTGGACCGCAACCGCGCTTCTGTTGTGTTCAATTACATATCTCATCAGATCATGCGAATGCGCCAGTGCCTTTTCTGCTTTCTTCCGCTCGGTTATATTATTAACGCTTGTGATAAAATATTGAGGATTATTCCCGGTATCTTTTTGTAATGTGGAAATTACCTCAACCCAGACTGTCTCGCCGTCCTTCCGTATGTATCTCTTTTCGAATTTAGTGATATCCGTTTTTTCCGACAGATGAAGGTCTATATTGTGGTTGCTCTTTCGAATATCGTCCGGGTGTGTTATGTCGGCAAAATTGAGATTAAGAAGTTCTTCTTTGGTATAACCGAGCATCTCGCAAAAAGCTTTATTCATCTCCAGTAATTTTCCGTCCAATCCGGTAATCAGTTTTCCGTGAGCGGAATTCTCGAAGAAATTCCTGAACTTCATTTCACTCTCTTCAAGAGTCTTTTTAGCTTCAGCTTCTTTCAAATTTTTCACGCCGACCGATGAGATAACTTCTATCAATCCCTTTATAAAGTAGAGATAATTAGTGAGCTGGTCTTTTCTCCATACCGGCACCCTTTTAACGGCATCTATATACTCGGCTTCATCAAATCCGTATTTTTTTGCCTGTGATCTAAAAAAGTCAAGATCAGGTTCTTCCAGAAAAAACTGTCCGGTGAAATAATTCCCGTAATGAACACCGTCAATAATTATTGGTGTTGCGTTATCAATAAGACCGTGGGGACATTTATAACTTACGGCAGGGTTAGCTTCTTTCAGGTGTTCGAGAATATACTTATCGCTCTTGATGCATTCTTCCCGGCATTCCGGATTCACCCTGTGAAATTTTGTACAGATATCCTGCCATGCAGTAGCTGTCAAGACATTTCCATCGTTGTCGATAATTGCTGAAGGGAATGAATAAATTTCGTTCAGTTTATCCTGCAATGACTGGAAGTGGGGAATATCGATTAAATCTTGCAGGCTGTAAGCCATAAAACACCTTCGTGTTTTGTGAATGCTTGCTATTTATTCTATCATCATTGTAAAAGATAAATTTATTCGGGAGGATTTGCAAATTATCGATCGGGATAAAAGTTAAATATTGTTAAATGAGGTGTGAGCAACTGTGAGAAAATCCAATACCCCTTAATCCGAAACACAATTTGCTGTGTGTCTTTTAAATTTGCTGAGAATATCCTGCAAAAAAAATGCTTCCGCACAGACGAACAATTATATAACCATTAAATTGCTGTTGCTTATTAATTATAAAAGCAATAACATACATTCAAACAAATGGGGTACCCGGGTTATTTTCAAATCCCAAATATTTTTCCGGTAAATTATTTCTGCTTTTAGAACTGTTTCTACTTGGTGTGAATTATTTCCTTTTTTGCCGATAGGAATAAATTAATAACTTACAGCGGGGTAGTTATGAAGACCAAAGTATTTAGTTCTGTTTTTTACTGCATTATTTTGTTTTTTGCTTTCGTTTTACCACATTCAGCCCAAACGACTGTTGTAAAAGGAAAACTTCTGGATCTTAACGGAAAACCTTCCAAAATGGCAATGATAGGAATCATCCAGCCGTACAGTCAGAACGCAAAGGAATTTGTTAATTGCGATGCCGAGGGAAATTACAAGTTAGAATTGAAGTCCCCTGGCGTAAACACACTCCTCTTTTCCATGCCGCATCATAATGGAGCAAAAACGATAATCATCAATAACAAACAAAAAGAAGTTACGGTAAATGTAAAATTAGCAGCGTATTCCTACAAGGACAATTTTGACAATGCTTCTGTTGCCGGGGACTTCAACGGGTTTAATATTTCCGCGCCGGAAAAGATGACAAAGCAAAGCGACGGAACATATACATTTGAAATTAAATCGGAAAATCCGAAAGTCAAATATCAGCTGTGCAGGATAACGGCGAGTGAAAGAACGGTTAATGGAACAGACTCAGGTGAATTTGAACCCGATTCTTCCGGAGACTATCGTTCAATCATTCCGGTGAAGGATGGAAAAGCCACAGTAGTTTTTGATCCTAAAAAATTAATTACCGGCGGTGAACAGAAAATTGAAATTATCGGCGCCGAGTTTGATAAAATTATAGGTGAAGAAGTAACCGCTATTAATAAAATAAGTGAGGAAGCCAGCGCCAAACTTTCAAAACATTATCAGGCATTTAAAAATTTTGATAACTTCAATTATGATTCGGGAGATTTCTTAAATGTGCTTGCTGCTAAAATAGAAAACGCAAAGGATAAAGAACTTCAGGAAATTTATAAGCTGGCTTATGTTCAGATGGCATCGTTCAAAATGAAAGGATATGATTTCGGCAAGGCGGCTCAATTTTTCGATTCCGTTCCGCCTTCCAGCATGGGCTGGTCTATCTTTCCCGGAAGTTTTTTTACTTTTTATTCAATATTCCCTCAATACAGGTATAATGAAATTCAGGATAAATTTCTTAAAGAGGCGACAGATAATACAATCAGATTAAGCATATACAGAGGAAGATTAGCTAATGCAAAATTCAGCGGCAACCAAGCAGAATTAGAAAAGCTTCATGATGTAATAACAAAAGAATTTGGAGATTTGCAGGGCGCCAAAGATATGCTTAAGCAATACCCTACTGTAAGCAAGATTAAGGTGGGGGCGGAGATACCGGATTTTGAAACAGTCTCGTTGGATAATCCGGCCGAAAAATTTTCGAAGAAGAATATGCTTGGTAAAATTTATCTTATCGATTTCTGGGCTACCTGGTGCGGTCCTTGTGTCGGTGAAATGAAAAGCCTGCATGATGCTTACGAAAAATTTAAAGGCAAAGGATTTGAAATAATTAGTCTTTCACAAGACGGCAGTCCGGATGATGTAGCCAAATTCCGAAAAGGGGATTGGCCGATGCCGTGGAAGAATAGTTTTATTAATAATGCAGACGGAATTAAAATCTCGAAAAATTTTGAAGTGATAGGTATTCCGCGGCCAATTTTAGTAAGTGCCGAAGGAAAAATTCTTGCTATGGAGGGAGAGTTGAGAGGCGCGAATTTGCAAACTACTTTGGCGAAGTATTTTAAGTAGTAGAAGTAAAAAGAGACGTGAGTATTCAATCATATTCCGAATAATACGGATCATTAAATTTTTGATGCAGGAAAGTCTTTTCAAAAGAGCGGCTGAATGAAAATTTAGTCGCTCTAGATATAGTAGCTTATCCACACTTCGACATAGCTCATGGCAGGATCAGCAGATTATACTTTTCACTTTCAATAATTACTATTAGAAGATCCCGCCCTGAGCTCCGTCGAAGGGGCGGGGCTTCGATAAAACTCCAATCCAGATTTTATATTTTTATAAAAAATACTTTGAACACGTCATTTATACAAACTTTTATTAATTTGCCTTTAATAAACGCGTCTTTTGATTAAACGCGGGTATTGGAAATGTAACAAAAACGCAAAAAGGGGTCTTAACTTCTGCATCATTCACAATGGAATTAAAGTTACCGGGGGATATAGCATTGGAAAAGGATGGAAAGTTAGTCGGTTATTTAACAGGAGATAGTATTTATTGCCTTAACAGAGGCGCTTAGAAAATCATTGAACCCGATTACGGTTTATAAGCTCAAGGGTATATATAAAAATTTACCCGCAGCAGAAAAATGGAATATTAAAGGTTGATGAAATTAATTACGATTCGCGTTTACTGACTTAAATATTAAACCTATTGAGATAAAATTATTGTGATCAAAGAAGAGAACAAAGTAAGGGAGTAATGGAAAAGAAGAGTGGTATTACATAACCGGTCGCATATTTTGGATTTATTGCCGCTCAAAAGTATAACGGACTTCGTGGCTTGAAAAAAATAATGTGAAGGACAAATTATGAGCAACCTGCAGAAAGTAACTAACGATATAAGAGTGCTGAACAAGGACTTGGAAGCATTGAGAATACATTTTCCTCATTGTTTTGACAAAAATGGAAATTTTCATTTGGAGAAATTCAAAAACAATCTGGCTGAAAAGGAGATCAACTTTTCTACCGAGAGTTACGGCTTAGACTGGTTAGGTAAAAGCTATGCACGCCTTTTGGCAAGCGACCCTGCAACTACTTTGCTGAAAGCAGACGAAACACACAACGCTAAACCCCAAAATGCAAACTCTGAAAACCTGCTCATAAAAGGGGATAATTTAGAAGTATTGAAACACCTTGCCAACGCCTACTACGAAAAAGTAAAAATGATTTACATTGATCCGCCTTACAATACTGGTAGTGATGGATTTTTATATCAGGACGACAGAAAGTTTACTGTAAAAGAATTACAACAACTTATTGGTGTTGATGCTGAAAAAGCCAAACGAATTTTAGACTTCACTCAGAGTAAGAGCAACAGCCA
>JAKAMT010000144.1 GCA_021812705.1 Bacteroidota bacterium
GCGCTGCAAGTGACACACTGAAAACGATTAAAAAAAGAAGTACGTGTTTCGGCATTTTCTTTCTATCTCCATCCAGAAAATTATTTATTTTATTTCGACAGGGCAGAAAGCCTGAATAATTTTATTGCCGACATGATAAGCCAACCAATAATCATCAACCCGCCCGGCGCAGCAATTATCATCGCCATGCTTTTCATTCCCGGCACAAAAGTAACTAGAATTATATAAATAAACAGAAACATATTGCCGAGTATTCCGAAGTATGAATTAGTTTTCGAAAATATTTTCCCGTTCAGCATCACAATCGACAAAATAATATCTGCGGTGATTGGGAGTATAAAACCGAAAAAGACAGCCGGAGAACCGTGGGCGCCTCTGGCAAGAACTGCCTCGCCCGCCGAGGCAATCAGATTTCTTTCTGCGTCGTTGGATGCAGAAAAATATTTGTTGCTTAACTCAAGCATAGTCAATGCTGAATTGTTAACGACAAAAACCGCCGTGCCAATTATAAAAAGGATCATCGAGAGCTGAGCCCACGGCTGATTGTTTTTCAAGTGAAGAAAAAAGATAGCGTAAAAAGCAGGAATAAGGATCAGTGTTATAACTACGTTAAGCAGATCAAAATAGTATAGACCAAGCAGCGGATTCCGATGAATTTGTGTGAACCTTCCTACTGCCGTCTGCGGAATCGAGTTAAGATCTCCGCCCAGCGCAGTTCCGATAAAAATATCGGCTATACTCCCCGCAGCTACCAGCATTGCGGCAATTGCGCCGAATATAAGAATGTTTCTGCTTCCGGTTAATTTGTCTGAACGGTTTTGATTCGAATCGCCCATTCATTTCCCCAAATAATAATTAATAATTAGAATTAAAATCAGTAGATCCGACTTATTTATATAGAAGGAATTATCAGTGAACAGGAATTTATTTACACCGATTTACTCTTTTTCGATTTCAGTTTCGACTGTGCCTTAGTTAAATTTTGTTTAACCCGGTATCTAATAATTTTTTTCACTAGTGTTCCGGGAATAGGCTTATCGAGAGTAAACTGAATAGTACCTCTTGATGTTTTGTATTTAGTAAGTTGATTTTTGAATTCAACAGTCACGGCTTTGGTGCCGGGATAAAAGCCGATGTGCGCAGTGTGGGCGGCAAAATAAACGAGCACCCCGTGATATTTGTATGCGGGCATATTATAGCTTATTATTTCGTCCGCTTCTGGGGCGGCGTCTCTGATTGCGCTTCTTAATTGCTTAAGGAGCGGTCTCACTTTGGCAGGGTATGAATTGATGTACGCTTCTACAGTTTTAAATTTTTCCAATCTGGTTTCTGCTTTTTATTTCACAACCAATTATAAATAAAATCCGTTCACTTCTTCAAGAGATCTTTTTCAACTCCTTCTTTGGTCATTTTAACCGGTTTGATCAATCCGTTCTCATCAAAAAACATTCTGTCGATGCACACAACTCTGCTGTCTCTGCGTGTTTCTCCGGCTTCTCTTCTGTGATAGACTATATACCATTTATCTTCATTTGGATTTTTGATAACCGAATGATGCCCGGCACCGGTGGCAATTGCCGGATCCTGTTGAAGAATTTTACCGATGCGTTTAAATGGACCGGTCGGTTTATCAGATACCGCATAAGCCACGCTGTAATCCGGTCCGCCCCATCCCCCTTCCGACCACATGAAATAATATTTTCCGTTTCTGTAAAACATGAATGGACCCTCAACATATTTTTCAGGAGTAATCTCTTTGAAAACGGTTCCATCATCGAACGGAATGAATCCGTTAAAATCATTATTAAGCTTTGCGATGTTGCAGTGTCCCCATCCGCCGTAGATCAAATAATATTGATTGTCGGTATCCCGGAATACAAACTGGTCGATGGGCTGTGCGTCGTTATGAAAATCGGGTACGAGCGGTTTGCCGAGATAATCTTTGTACGGTCCCGCCGGAGAATCCGAAACAGCAATCCCTATTCCGCCTGTGTGGCTGGAATTATCTTTTTCGTCCCACATCGGTCCCCCTTTTCTCTGCAGATCGTTAGCGGAGAAGAAGAGGAAATATTTTTTATCTTTTTCTATAATTGAAGGAGCCCACATTGCTTTGTGCGCCCATTTAATTTTTGATGTATCGATTACGGAAGGATGTTTTTTCCAACTGATCAGATCCTTTGACGAGAACGCGTCTATGAAGACCTGCTTTTCATATTTATCTGAGTAGGTTGGAAAGATCCAGTATTCATTGCCGAAAATTGCTCCTTCGGGATCTGCATAAGTGCCTGCTAAAACCGGGTTGCCGGCGTAATTTTTTTTTATATCTTCATTTTGAGAATATATAACGGAACAAATTGAAAGGACTACGAAAATTATTTTTTTCATTTTTAATCACATTTAAATATTTTATTCACTACACCTGTTTAATCCACCGAATTAGGATTCATTTAAGATTCAAATCAAAAAAATTATTATTTACTTGTCCTTCTTTTATATAGTGTCTCCCATCTTTGAAGATCAGCATATTTGTAGGAAATGTTTTTATTTTAAAGCCATTTTCAAGTTCAGGGGTCATTAATATTTGAGGCCATGAAATATCTTCTTTCGAAATTATTTCTTTTGCCTTTTCGAGATTAAATGTCTTTAATATACTTATGAATATAACTTGATCTTTCCATTTGTAATATGACCGTCTCAGTTCAGGGATTTCTTGTATACATGGCAAACACCATTCTCCCCAGATATTTAAATATATATATTTCCCTTTTAATCCAGAAAATACAATATCACGTCCATCAATGGCTTTTAAATTTAACTCCCAAAATTTTTCTGAAAGGATACGCTTTTGTCCATGTGAAGATAATGCTTCTATATCATAATCAAGTAAATAGTTTGTCGGATTTTTAGAAGTCTTAACGAAATCAATCCCCCTCCCATATCTGTCAATATTTTTAAGTTCATAATTTGAATTACCTAAATGAATAACATCATTCAGTTTAAAGACCTCTTCTATATCAATGTATTTTAGTTTTCCGTCCCTATTCAAGTCGACTAGAATCAAATCATCATCATCGTTGAATAATCCATTATTGGAATAATCAAATAATCCTATTTTATAATTTATACTATTAATCTCTATTTCACCCTTTCTCACAGATATTCTGTCATCACAATAGAAAGTCCCCTTCTTACCTTCAAAATTAGTTTCATTCTTAATCGTTCCATAAAACTTTGCGAATTTCGGATTAAAGTTATCTTGGTTATCAAAATATCTCACTCTGCTAGAATCATTTAACGGTGGGATTCTATAAATTATTAAGCGGACTATCTGTTCGGGATCATCTTCTGCGATTATATTAATGTACTTTGAATTTTCAGTATGATAAAATATTAACGGTTCACCATCATTATTCATATCTTCATCATTATTTTTGTCCACATACAGTACATCCCTCTCTTTTTCCTGTTTTACAAGTACAGATATATCCTGATCATTTTTTGTTTTCCAACTATAGAATAATGTAAAATATTTAATGCCATTTTGTTCGACATTTGGAAGTACTAATTTTTCTTTTGAAATATCTGACAATAATTCTGTGTGGAAATTTTCATCATCCAGTGTTGAAAGAGTATCTAAGTTTACATGAATAACTTGGGCAGGAATGATAGCGGTAAATAACAGGAAGAAACATATTTGATACTTCATTTAATCACCTCCATTTGATTATGAAATAGTAAATTTATTCGAGATTCCTCCTGTTTATTTAATGTTTTGCATTTTTAAATATGTCTGTGCTGAGGTATTTCAATCCTGAATCTGCCATAAGAGTCACTATTTTTTTACCGGGCCCTAATTTTTGTCCCACTCTAATCGCGGCTGTTACATTCGCGCCAGACGAAGTGCCGGCGAAGATACCCTCCTCTTTTGCGAGCCGGCGCGTCATTTTTTTAGCTTCCTCCGTGCCGACTGCCTCCACATCATCAACGAGATCTGGTTCCCAGAGGGGCGGAATGTAACCGATTCCCACACCCTCAATTTTATGCGGGCCGGGCTGGCCGCCGGAGAGAATATTTGATTCAGCCGGTTCAACGGCAACGATTTTTATTTTTTGATCTCTATTTTTCAAAATTTCCGCAACGCCGCGCAGAGATGCAGAAGTCCCCACCGAATGTACGAACGCATCAATTTTCCCATCGGTCTGATTCAGTATCTCTTCTGCTAAAGGATAGTATCCAGAAATGCTGTCTTTGTTTTTCAACTGATCGGTCCAGAATGTATTTGGTTTTTTGCTGAACTCTCTTGCCGCGTCGATCATATCCAGAATTAATTTTTTAGTTGTAAGCCCGTTCTCGCTCGGGACTAACGTGAGTTCGGCGCCGAATGCCGTCATCTGATTTCTTTTATCCTGGCTGAAAGCATCGGAAGTTATTATATGAATCTTATAACCTTTTGCAAGACAAATGAACGCCAAAGAAATTCCGGTGCTACCTCCGGTATACTCAACAATCGTATCTCCGGATTTGAGCCGGCCAGCCTCTTCCGCTTTAGAGATCATCGCAAGCGCAGTGCGGTCTTTCATGCTGCCGGTCGGATTTTCCCATTCCAATTTTACAAATATCTCCGCGCAGTCAGCGGGCACTACTCTGTTCAATTTTATAAGAGAAGTATTTCCGATAGCATCAAGAATGCTATTATTGATCTTCATTCCGCATTAATTCCATTTATTTAATGCAATAAAATAAATTATTTTAATTACAAATGAGGCACTGGCGGCTAAAGCATTTTTTTATAAAATAAAATTAAATCCGGCCATAAACTGTGAATAAGTCCCCTTCGATTCAAAAAAACCATTGTAAGAGGAATTTAAGTGTGTGCTCAATTTATAACTGAATATAAGCCCGAATATTTTTGAAAGCGGTCTGTAGATGCCTGCCCCCAATCCGAATCCGAATAGATCTTCATCCACACTTTTTCTGGTAGATTGATCTGCATAGTAGAGCACTACCGCACCGGTCAAGGGATCAATTGACTTCCGGTTTTGAAATGAATTGTAGCTTAGATGGGAATATCCGAATTCAAATTCCAAAAATGTGAGGAAGTAGTTATTTGTATGCAGATTAATTTTAGCGCCGACAAATAAGGGGATCAATTTATGGTCATCGGTATTATATGATTGGAATAAATTAGTTTTCTGAAACATGCTGGATTCATCGATAAAATTAACTCTGTTTTTATACCATGCGTAATAACCTGTGTAAGCATATATGCTGAAAACCGAATCAAGTTTCTTTTCGATCTGGATAGTCCCTCCCAATCCATCGAAAGCGTGCATCGGAGAGATTAGGCCTCCCGAAATTTGAATTGAGGTAGAGTTTTGTGCATTGAGGAGTGTAAAACCAAATAGGAATGCGAATGTTAATGATGCTAAATTGATCTGTTTCATCTTCCCGCCTTTTTTTGATGAGTGATAAAAGTATCAGTGAATCAACATACCTCCTCTGTTTTTTTTATAAAATTATTGATTCTTAATTTGAGCTTAATTCAAAATAATCAGCGAATTATATAATTTCAAGTGAATTAATATGCTACAAATTGATTTTCCTGAAATCACATTCTTTCAATATTTAGGAGAGAATAATTATCGCCACTTATTTTTAAGAATATGAATTCCATTTTTAAATAATTTCAGCCCTCGCATCGATATCAAGATTTTCAAGAATATTTTTTTTATAACCGTAAAGAGACGCATTTATCATTGCGAGTCCCAAATTTTGAAGCGTGGTTGCAGTATTTGGGAATAAAAATTTGAGCGGCTTATACAGGAACGCGAATATTTTGTAGACCGGCTTCAGATTAATTTGCCCATCAACGGATTTCATGAGTCCCGGTCTGAAATTATAAACAGCTTTAAAAGGAAGTTTCATAAGGTCGTTTTCGGTTTTCCCTTTCACACGGGCCCACATCAGTTTCCCTTTTTCGGAGCTGTCCGTGCCTGTACCGGATACATAGCAGAAAACCATTTGCGGATTGCTTTCAGATAACGCTTGCGCGGCTTTCAAAGTAAGATCATAAGTAATTCTTCTATAATCATTTTCGCTCATACCAAGAGATGAAACACCAAGACAGAAGAAGCAGGCGTTGTATTCCTTGAACTCCTCTTTCAGGTTTGTAAAATCAAAAAAATCGCTATGAATTATCTCTTTAATTTTTGGATGGGTGACTTTGCAAGGTCTTCTACCCACGACTAGAATTTTTTCAACATCAGTATGCTTAAGCGATGTAAGAAGAACGCCCTCGCCCACCATTCCGGAAGCGCCGAAGATAATTACTTTCATCCAATTTTCTCTTTCATATTTTTAATTTGCACCGGATTCATAAATTGAGCGAATGCAAAGAGAGAATTCTCTGTTTCCCGCTATTCAGTAATTGTATACTTATAAATTATTTTTCTTCTCGTAGACTGATACAAATTTCTCAATCGCTTTCACGATGCGGAAGACCATCCAGCAAGCGAATGAAACAAGAGATAAAAAAATAAGATACTGTAAAAATGCAAAATACTCGATTAGACCCCACATATATCCACCCTATTTTTGTTGCTCTAATATATTCATCGGAGAAGAAAAAAACCTCCTTAATTTTTATTTAGCGGCCGGAGACTGTTTGGTTCTTATCAGTCCCGTTAAATCATAACCTTTTGCTTTCACTACTGAGATAACTGATTGAAGTTTGGATTCCTCCATCTGCGGAGTTCTGGAAAGAATCCAGAGATATTCCCTATCCGGTTCGCCCACTACTACATATTCATAGTCAGAGCCGAGATCGATAATCCAGTAGTTGCCCCATACGAACGGGAGGAATGAAAGTATTTTAGGTGCGAAGCGGACTTTAAGTTTAGCGTTTGAGGAATCGTCGCCGCTCTGTTTTGCTTCGCCCACTGCC
>JAKAMT010000016.1 GCA_021812705.1 Bacteroidota bacterium
TTACGGAGTGTTTTACGGTTACGAAAAAATATTTTATGGAAAAGTGGTGGATTTCTTAAATGTGGATTTCTTCGACTTTACTTTATTCGGAAGGACCTTCGACCGGTGGCCCATTTTTAACGTGGCTGATGCGGCTGTGACTGTAGGTGTAATCGCACTATTGATATTTCATAAATCCCCGGTTGAGGAGAAAAAAGAAGATGCGGCTGCTGTTCAAACGGTTTCTGATTCTGCGGAATCTAATACTGCAGCCGAGAATAACACTTCCGGAGAGCCGCAAATAAATTCATCGTTGGGCAGTGATGGCAAAGATAGTAACAGAGAAGAAAATTAAAGTTGAGGTTCCGGAAGGGAAGAAGAAAGAAAGAATAGATGTATTTCTGGCCAACTCCGTTGAAAATGCGACCCGCTCGAGGATTCAAAAACTCATCAAAGCCGAATGTGTTACGGTTAACGGGAAAATAATTAAACCGAATTATATAGTTTTTCCTTCTGATGTTATTGAACTTACCATCCCTACATTGCCCCGTCCCGAAGAAACCGAAGCGGAGAATATTCCTCTCAAAATTGTTTATGAGGATGATCATCTTTTAGTTGTAGATAAATCCGCTGGCATGGTTGCGCATCCATCATTCGGAAATTATTCCGGCACGCTCGTCAATGCACTTCTTCATCATACGAACAAACTTAGCGAGTCGGGCCAGCCGGGGCGCCCTGGAATTGTGCACAGAATAGATAAGGATACCAGCGGATTATTGATAGTTGCAAAAGATGAATGGACTCACGCCAAATTAGCCAAGCAATTTTACGACCACACAATTGACAGAGAATATTGGGCTGTCTGCTGGGGGATTTTTAAGAACAGCAGAGGGGAAGTCGTAGGAAATATTGCGCGCTCAACAAAAGACAGAAAGATTTTCACAGTCAGTACACTTGAAGGAAAACATGCACACACATTTTATGAAGTAATTGAAGAATTCGAATTTTCCTCTCTGATTAAACTAAAATTAAAAACCGGAAGAACCCATCAGATCCGCGTTCACATGTCGCACATCAAACATCCTATTTTTGGAGATCCGGTTTACGGCGGAAGAGTTATAGTTTACGGTTCCTCGCTTCCCAAAATGAAAGCACGTGTAGACAATCTTCTAACAATAATGCAGAGACAGGCTCTGCATGCGAAGACACTCGGTTTCATTCACCCGCACACTTCACAGAAAATTTTTTTGGAATCGGATCTTCCGGAAGATTTTCAGTCCCTCCTGAAAAAACTTAGAGATTAGAAACAATGATTTTTTTATGAAGCGAGAAGTGTGGAGGTTTCTGTAAAGCCTTTAAAATTATGGGCATAAAAAAACCCGCTTTCAAAGCGGGTTTTTTTATTGCTTATCTTTGCTGAATTATTTTACAAGAAGCATCTTGTTAACTTTAACAAAATTGCCGGATTCGATTCTATAGAGATAGATACCGGAAGCCATGTTTCTTGCTGACCATTCGAAATTGTGCAAGCCGGCTGCTAATTCGTTATTAACAAGTGTAACAACTTCTTTACCGAGAGCATCGTAGATTGTCAACTTAACATGACCGCTCTTTGGCAATGCAAATTTAATATTTGTTGTCGGGTTGAAAGGATTCGGATAGTTCTGATACAGTGTGTATTCTGTCGGAACTGCTGTTTCTTGTTCAACAGCTGTTTTGAGACCTAACAACTGCATAGCACCTTTCAAAGCGGTAACAATATATTTTGGATTGTGGATACCGCCGCTTCTGTCATTATGAGCAACGTTTGCATTCCAATATGCGCTCAACTGATCTTTTGTCCATGTAGATTTTGGAACAGGGAAAGCAATGAACTTGCCGTCTTTATCAATCTGTCCATATTCTGTACTGAATGTAGTTCCGGGAATCTTACCTAATTCAGCCATAATCTTATTGATCATTCCCCATACTTCATCCTGCAAACCTTCAACAACACCGTCGTTATCTAAGTCGCCGCCGCCGTATAAGAAGAATTTAACATCGGAGAATTTGGTGCCGAATGTTGAACCGTGGCATCCAGCGCATGCTTCCATGTTATCGTAACCATTATAAGACATGTTGAATGAGTGTCCTCCTACTTTAGCAATATTACCCTGTGCATCTGCCACAGTAGAAACTGAGAACATATGACATCTTACGCATGCATCCTGTGTAGCGCCGATATGATTGGTTGAAGCTAATTTTACACCGCCTAAAGCAAGAAGATTGCTCGATTCTAATATATCGCCCTGTGGTCCATAGTGAGCGCCGAATCTAGCGCTGATTGTGCTTGCTAATGCAGCATTGGCTTCTGCTCTTGACTGATGGCAGTTAAAACACATTGTTCCCATTCCTGCATTGGTTACATCTGCAGTCAATGGAGATGTTGGAGTAGTTGTATTTGGTTTTAGAATTGTAGCAGTTACTTTTCTAAGCTGGAACGTATTTGTAACGTCATGTGGATCATGGCATCCAGCACAGGTGATTGGCTGATAAGAAGCATCAAAATATGGATCCGTTGTTGGGACGTTATCGGCAAATTCTGCAAAGCCTATTGAAGAGTGGCATCTAACGCAGCTTTCGCGGCCAGGACCTGTTGGATAATTTGTAGATACGGCATGTTTGGAAGCAGACCACTGATCCGGGAAGAAATGATGTGTTCCAGAATCATGGCACCATGCGCAGACTTTTGCGTCCCATGAAGCAACCATTCTTTCATCGGTTGTGTTTCCATAGTGACCGCTTGCAGGACCGTGGCAGCTTTCGCACTGAATGTTAGCTCTCTTCATTGCATCCGGAAAAGCTGTTACTAATTGATCATAAACTCCGGCACCGAGTACGGTTGGATAAGTAAAAGGAAGATCGTCAAATCCATCGTTTACAGCAGTTGCATTTGCATCATATCCCGTTGTATGGCAGCCGATACATGCCTTTGAATAGTGATCGGTTGGTCCTGATAATCCAGGTGTGCCGTTCATTGCTCTTGTGAACATAGAAGCATGACCGGTTTTTTCCCATTCGGCAACTTTATCTGAATGACATGTTTTGCAAATCAATCCGTTGTTAACAGCATTCTGGTAACCGAGATATTTTGCGGCATTGAATGCAACTGTTGCTGTCTGAGACCCTACAGTAACAGAAATAGAATATACACCAACCTTATCTGGTGTATAAGCTATCACTTGAGTAGTATCGTTTTGAACATCCACACCAGTTTCAATTTTACTCGTTGATCCAGAAGCGGCGCGAGTGATTTTAAAAACTGGAGATCCATAAGTTTTTCCTACCCAAGAAGCCTTAAAGTACATCTTAGTTCCCACACCAACATTTGTCAAACCGTTGTAAGCGTTTGTGTAAATATCGGTTGTTGATTTTGCAACACCTCTAGGAGATACTCCGTAAGGCGCAAACGTCAACGTTTGAGCAAGCAATGTTGTAGAAACCATTGCAAGGATAAATAACATTTTGGTAAATCTACGGAACATATAATTCCTCCATTAATTTAGATTTTTAGAACCTGTCCTTCTCACATGGATAAAAAGAGTTTTAACTTTTTTATTCCGTTTATGGTCGTTAATATAAAAAGAAAAATAAAGATGTCAAAGTCTTTATTCATTTTTTAAATTAATCCTACCCAATCATCGGATTAATTTTGCCGCAGTTGAATAAACTTCAAGCTATTTGTATATTTTCGCCCAAATTAAAAGGATTTTGATGCAAATTTATAACACTTTTTCGAGGCAAAAAGAGATCTTTACCCCATTAAACCCGCCTAAAGTTTCAATGTACATGTGCGGTCCCACTGTCTATAATTATTTTCATATCGGAAATGCCCGTTCCTTCATTATGGCGGATATAATCAGAAGATACCTTGAGTTCAGAAATTATGATGTAAAATTTATTATGAACCTGACTGACGTTGATGATAATATTATTAAAAAGTCGGCAGAAGAGAACCGTACGGCTAAAGAAGTTTCCGAATTTTATTCAAATGCTTTTTTCGAAGATATCAAGAAGTTGAAAATCAAATCCGCAACTGTCTATCCTAAAGCAACAATGCACATAGAGGAGATGATAAGTGTAATTTCTGATCTGGAGAAGAAAGAGATTGCATATAATATCGGCGGGAATGTTTTTTATGACATTTCGAAATTTTCTGATTATGGAAAATTGAGCGGCAAAAAAATGGAAGATCTTGAATCCGGCGCGCGCGTTGAGATAAATGAGGAAAAAAGAAATCCGCTCGATTTTGCCTTATGGAAAAAAGCAAAACCCGGTGAACCAAGCTGGGATAGTCCCTGGGGTAAAGGCAGACCCGGCTGGCATATAGAGTGCACCGCAATGAGCACTAAACATTTAGGCAATTCAATAGATATCCATGCCGGAGGAAATGATCTCATCTTTCCTCACCACGAAAATGAAATTGCCCAGAGCGAAGCGTGCTTCGGCCAAAAATTTGTTAAGTACTGGATTCATTTCGGATTTTTGAATATCCAAAATGAAAAAATGTCAAAGTCACTTGGAAATTTTTTTACTGCGAGAGATGTCCTTGGTAAATATTCCGCCGAAACAATACGGCTCTTTTTCGCCCAGACCCATTACGGCGGTCCGCTCAATTTCAGCGATGAACTTTTGAACTCTGCCCAAAAAGGATGCGAGAAAATTTCGAACCTGATGGAAACAGTTGAAAATGAAATCAGAAAAAATTCTGAAGATGGATTAATTCCCGATTTCGATTTCCAGAAAGTAAGAGATGATTTTATCGCTGTTATGGATGATGATTTTAACACTCCGCAGGGTGTGGCGGTCATTTTTGATTTGATCCATTCTCTGAATAAAATTATTGCAGAAAACAGTAAGATAAATGTTAAATTCTTTCATGAAATAAAAAAAATAATGCACGAACTGGCATTCGGAGTTTTGAATATTATCGATATGGAAGAAAACAAGTCGTCCGCAGAATCGATGGATGATCAGCTGATTGAATTATTGATCAACGTGAGAGACTTGCTCAAAAAAGAAAAGAATTTCAAACTCGCTGATCAGATAAGGGATGACTTAGTTAAATTGGGAATAACTTTGAAGGATACCAAAAACGGTGTCACATTCAAGAAAAATTGATTGAAGGGTAAAATGAAAAAATTATTATTGATTCTTCTCTTTACCGCATCCGCTGCACTTGTGAATGCACAGGGTACAAGCGGAACAAGCGCAAAATTTGAATACAGAAAACTGATTGATATGCCGACTGCCGGAATCCTCTCAAAAGGATATACGGGTGTTTCCGTTGATGTTTTACCCTATGGAGTTGTAATTACTAAAATTGAAGTCGGTGTTTTTGAAGGATTCAGTTTCGGGATATCTTACGGCGGTACAAATGTAATTGGTTCGGGTGTAATTGACTGGTATAAATTGCCCGGCATTAATGTGCGTGCCAGGATTATTAACGAAACGGAAGCATTGCCCGCGTTTTCACTTGGTTTCGATTCGCAGGGAAAAGGTGTGTATGATGAAAATTTGAACCGGTTCCAGATAAAATCACCCGGCTTTTATGCCGCAGCTTCAAAGAATTTTGAATTGCTTGGTTATTTTAGTCTGCATGCGCTGGTTAATTATTCATTGGAAAGAGAGGATGGCGATAAGGATCTTAATGTTGGAGTCGGTTTTGAAAAAACAATCGGTGAAAAAGTATCACTGGTTGGAGAATATGATCTTGGCGTGAACGACAACACCGGTTCTGCAATCGGAAAGGGAAATGGATATTTAAATCTTGGGTTAAGATGGTCGGTAGGAGACGGATTGACTCTTGGATTTGATCTGCGCGATATTCTCCAGAATAAAAGGATTAATGCCAACAGCGCAGACAGGGGATTTTTTGTTGAATATCTGAAAGCATTATTCTAAAAATTCTGGTTTGTACTTATTCAGATACATTTCTGTTTAATGGATTGTACATCCGGTCGAACAATGTCTGCTTTTTGCATTTCTTTTCAATTCAATTTTAGGTATAATTTTTGCACATTAATATGCAAATGATGTGAGGCGCTCTATGAAAACCGCAATTCGTTTATTAATAATTCTACCGCTTCTCTCTCTGGGCGGATGCTACACTCAATTGGCAATGCGTGACTCTAATTATCGCACACAGGATGCCGATGAGGATGAATACGCTTATGAAGAGACGAACGATTCAACTAATTATTATGATAATAATTATAATGAATACAATGATTACTGGCGTCTGGGTTATCGCCGCTATTTTAGGTACTATCCATCGCCGTATTTCGTTGATTTCTTCTCACCATATTATTACTCAAATTATACCTGGAATCCATTCTGGTACTATAATTATTACTACGATCCTTTCTTCAATACATATTATTCACCTTACTCCTACTCACACTATTATTATGGCGGAGGATTTTACGGAAATAATTCTTATTACGCTTACAAGTACAAAGGATTTTCAAATTCCAGAACACGCAATAACGATGGAGACCGGGGCGGCGGATTTGTAGGAGGTTATGGAGACAGAGGCAGACCAACCGGTTCATTCCGCGATCAGGGTTCAAGAGCTGCGGATGTTGATTTAACAAGAGCCCGTGTTTCAAGAGGCGCAACAGGCAGCACCGATGCAACTCGAGTAAATAAAGCGGCACCGACTTCAAATGATAATTCAGGCAGAAGCAGTGCAGCCAGAAACAGGGGGAATGAGAATCCGAGAGCAACCGATAATTCCGCAAGAAGCGGATCGAGAGACAGGAGCGAAAGGGGCACTACTAATTCCGGCAGCGGAGGCAGAGAAAGACAAGCCCCGTCTTATAATCCGCCATCAAGTTCAAGCAGAACTCCATCATATTCGCCGCCGCCTTCATCTTCCGGTTCCGGAAGCGGCAGAAGTTCGGGCAGTTCCGATAGAGGTTCCGGCAGTTCCGGCGGATCAGACAGGAGGAGATAATATTATGAAAACCATAAATCATTCATTTATAAATTTTATTGAGGGGACTGCCATGAAAAAATATTTCGTAACTCTCTTCGTTGTTTTATTTATGAGCGTCTCTGCTAATGCTCAAAATTTTAACGACGCTCTCCGTCTGAGCGATATCGGAATAAGCGGCGGTGCCCGCTCTCTTGCTATGGGAAATGCGTACACCGCGTTGAGCAACGATTTTTCTGCATCTATATTTAATCCGGCAGGATTTGGTTTGATCAAGAAGACAGAGCTCTCAACCGGGTTTAACTATAATTCATTCGATAACAATACTGCCTTTTTCAATTCGAAAACAGATTTAAATAACAGCGTAACCAAATTCAGCGAAGCCGGAATAACACTTCCGTTTCCTACAACCAGAGGCAGTTTTGTGGTGTCGATCGGTTACAACCAGCTTAAGGATTTTAATAAAGTCTTAGGATTCTCCGGTTATAATCCAAACAATAATTCGTATATCCAGGATCTGACTTCCTACAATGATGACCTGGCGTTCAAACTGGCGCTCAGCTATCCAACTTACGATGCGAACAATAAATATCTCAATGATGTTACGGTTATAAACGGAGGATTAAATCAGCGTGGAATCATCAGGCAGGAAGGGGCTTTGAACAGCTGGTCGTTCTCCGGCGCACTGGAAGTTGACCAGAATCTTTTTGTAGGTGCGACGGTAAATATTTACAGCGGCACCTTCAAGAGAACAAAAGATTATTATGAAGAAGATCTGTTGAATAACTATCCGTCCTCAGTGCTGCTTGATCCGTCGGAACCGGGCTCTGCCGACTTCAAATCATTCAATATGAAAGATGTAATCGATTGGGAACTATCAGGCTCTGGCTTGAAGCTGGGCGCGCTTTTTAAGCTAAATGATAATGTTAATCTTGGCGCAACAATAAAGCTGCCGACTACTTATACCGTAAAAGAATCTTATTCGTCTTACGGAACCAGTTTGTTCGGCACCGGAAGAACCTTTACATACAACCCCAATCCGGAAAACTATGAATATGAAATATCTTCACCTGCCGAATTTTCCCTCGGCGGGGCGTATACGCTGAAGAATCTTACACTGAGCGGAAATGCCACGCTTATAGATTATTCGAAAATGGAATTCAAAGGGGGATTTAATAACAGCGCAGTAATGAATAAAAATTCAGATATCGTTAACATGATGCGTTCTGTAGTAAACTTAAATGCGGGTGCTGAATATCTTCTTAGCAATAATAAAATTGCCTTGAGAGCGGGATTCATGCTGATGCCTTCTGCATTTAAAGACGATCCAAGCGATTACGACAAGAAATATTTGACAGCAGGTGTCGGGTATAATTTTTCGAGATCATCTTCAATTAATTTCGCTTATGTGTACGGGTGGTGGAAAGATATCGGAGATAATTACGGCGTAAATGTATCGCGCACTTTTCAGGACATAAAATATCAGAATTTCGTTACATCTCTGAAATTCACTTTATAAATTACCCGTTCATTTAATTTATTGACAACCCCTTGCGAGCGCCTTATTTTTAAGGCGCTTGTAATTTTAAAAGGAGCCGGTAATTAAAGGCAAAGTAATAAAGATAGAAAGCAAAGATTATTATCTCTCGGGTGAAAATAAAAATATCATCCGCTCTATTCTGCCTGGCCGCTTCCAGAAGGAAAATGCATTAAAAAAAGATAAACTTTTCAGACCGGATATTGTGGCGGTTGGAGACCGGGTGGATTTTGATTTGAATAAAGACGGCACCGGAACAATTCAAAAAATTGATGAAAGAAGAAATTACATCTCGAGGAAAGCGCCTAAAATAAAGGGTGCCGGAACAAGGGGAGAAAGATTAGAACAAATAATAGCCGCCAATATCGATAACCTCATTATCGTCTCAAGCTGCCAGCAGCCGAAATTCAACAACAGATTAATCGACAGACTTCTGGTTGCGGCGGAAAGTTCTCGCGTGAATCCGATTCTGGTTATAAATAAAATCGATCTTGATTCTTCCGGAATGGGTTACTGGATTGATTTGTACAGTGGAATAGGCTATGATGTTTTTAAAACCAGCACCATAAAAAAAATCGGAACGGACGAGCTTAAAAAAAAGATGGATGGAAAGGTAAATCTTATATGGGGTCAATCCGGCGTCGGAAAATCATCTCTTCTAAATTTGATCTATCCTTCATTAAAGCTTAAAGTGGGAGAAATAAGTCAATCCACTTCCAAGGGGAAACACACAACGGTTACGAGCATACTTCTTGATGTTGATGAGAACACGTCGGTTATAGATACTCCCGGAATCAGGGAGATTGATCCGTACGGAATCCGAAAGGAAGATCTGGGGCACTACTTCAGAGAATTTTCTTCTGACGGACAATGCAGATTTAATACCTGCACCCATTACCACGAACCCGGCTGCGCGGTAATCCAAGCTGTCGAAGAGGGAGTAATAGAAAAGGAGCGGTATGTCAGTTATCTCAACTTACTCGATACAATTGAAGATGATATGAATTTTTAAATCTTCTTCACAAAATTTTTCATCCGGTCTATAAACTCTTTCACAATAATATCAGGCACGCCGTCAGGATGAAGCGACTTCAATCTCATGTCGCACTGGTCATTAACGTAGTCGATCAGAAAAAATTTGTGGTCTTTTGTCAAAGCGATTTCGGTGGAAAAATAATCCAACTTGGTAATCCTGGATAATCTGGCAACAGCTCTGTAGAGCGGAAGAAGGTTATATTTTTTTATTTCAGATTTCAGCACCGGTGAGTATATGTGAGTATGATCGTCCCACCACGATGGAATCACTTTATCGAACGCCCAAAAAACTCTGAACCACGCCCTTTTGTTTTTGAATTTACGCGGATAAATTTTCTGCTGGATCAAATATTTATCGTTATGATTTTTCATCCTCTCAGTTTCAATCTCGCTTAATGTTTCAGCATCTTTAACCACCCCTTCACCTCCGCCCGAAAAGAAAGCAGGTTTGATAACAAATGGTTTGCCAAGCGATATAAGTTTATCTTCACTGATGCTCAAAACGGAATCATAATCATACGGAGGAAGTATTAGCGTTTGAGGGAGGCGGAAATTCTTTTTCAACAATTTTTTATGCATCGAAGCTTTGTTGATCGACTTCACAACTTTCGAATGCGGATTTATCAAGTGGCATTTCTTACGGGAAAGAATTTTTGTCAGCGGCAAGAAAGACGGATCTTCATCGGAAGCCCTGTCTAGGTATGCTTTGAAATGTATCTCTTTATTCTTCAGCAGTGATACCGTTTCGTTCAAATTAAAACTCTCAACAACAAAAGTGCGCAGCCCGTCCTTCTGAAAATTGCGCTCTATCAGATCAACAAATTCTTTGTCGTATTCCCATTTATACGAAACGGCGAGATCGAATATTTCCATCTATAAAAATATTTTTATGCAAAGATAAAAAAATGCGCGGGCCCATCCTATGTTTTCCCTTGTTAATAAAAGCGTTAAAAACTATTTTTTGAACCAAACAATAGAGATTTATGAGAATAAATATTTTAATAGCGCTGGCAGCTGTCATTCTCTATTCATGTTCCGGCGGAGCCCCTGTTCAAACACTTTCTGGTGTGAAAGATTCATCGAATGTGCGAAGATTTCCGCAGTCGCTTTTTGTTGATGGATCAATACATGAAATAAAAGGGGAATACAACGAGGCAATCAATCTCTATCTGGAAGCGCTTAAATATGATTCAAAGCCGGGGATCTATTACGCGATTGCAAAAAATTATTTCAGATTGAACAAGCTTGCACAGGCGGTGCAATTCTCGCGCAAAGCCGTCGAAAAAGACTCTTCTAATATAGAATTCCTGACTCTGCATGCGGCTGTTTACGGTGCATCTCATCTTGAAGATTCGGCGGAGACAATTTATCATAAAATATTAAAATTGGATTCGGCAAATGTCACGGCTTATTATAACCTAGCTCAAATAAGCGAACCTAAAAAACCGAGCCTGGCTCTGAAATATTACAAAAAAATTTTAACGCTGGTTGGACCGGAATGGAACGTTCTGGTTAAGATAGCAGATATAAACGAACGGCTTGGCAATGTTGAAGAAACTATTACAACTGTGGAGGCACTTCTTGCACTGAATCCCTCTGAATTGCCTCTTCAGAAATTGCTGATAGAATCTTACATGAAGACTAAAAAATTCGACAAAGCTTTAAAACTGATTGACGAAGCCAAGTTAAGTTTTCCCGATGATCCCAATCTATCGGAACTGAAAGGAAATATCTTTATCCAGCAGGGGCGGTGGAACAATGCCTGCAGAGAATATCTAAATCTGGTTAAAAGCCCCGAGATAAGCATTGACAATAAAATGAGAATTGGCACTGCGTTCTATCTGCAGGGAGAAAAAGATTCCACTACGTACGATTGCGCGGAACAGATATTCAGCGCAATAAACAAAGACACAACAGACTGGCAGATAAACGCATATCTGGGGGAGATTGCTCTCAAAAAAGGGAATGATTCTTTGGCGGTAAAATATTTCAAAACGGCATCCAAAAATGCCGAGTGGAATTCCCAGGTATACGTACGCCTCGGCGGTCTGCTTTTCGATTCGAAAAAATATACTGACGCAATTTCATATTTAGGTAAAGCTTATGAAAAATTTCCGAACGATTTTGGCGTTAATTTAATTTATGGACTGTCGCTATCAGCCGAGAATAGGCACGCAGACGCAAAGGAAGCTCTTCAGCGCGCATTGAACCTGAATCCCGACGACCTGACCGTTCTCGGTGCGCTCGGATATACTTTGAATCAGCTTAAAGATGATGATGCGGCTTTACTCGTACTGAACAAAGCTCTTAAACTCGATCCAAAGAATTTGCAGGTTTTAAGCATTGCGGCAATGATACATGAATCAAGAAAAGAATATTCTGTTTCGGATTCACTCTATACAACAGCAATAAAAATGGATTCGGCTAATGTCCTGATTCTGAATAATTACGCCTACTCGCTTGCAGACAGGGGAATCAACCTTAAAGAAGCATTATCGATGGCAAAAAAAGCAATCGCAGCCGAACCAAAAAATTCTTCCTATCTGGACACAATAGGATGGATCTATTTCCGGCTGGGAGATTATAAAAAAGCGAAAGTGAATATTGAACAGGCTATAAAAGAAGAATCCAAGAATGCCACATTGGCAGATCACCTGGGAGATGTGTACTTTAAATTAGGCGATAAACAAAAAGCTAAAGAGCTTTGGAAAAAAGCTTTTCAGCTTGACTCGACTAAGATCGAGATAAAAAAGAAATTTGAAAAAGGTGAACTGTGAAGAAAAATTTTCTTGTCCTCATTTCATTTTTGTTTTCGGCGCTGCTTTTTATTGAAGGATGCGCGCCGTCAAAACCCGTGCAGGTGGAAAGAACTATTGCTGCAGACAGATTGATAAAGCGTCTGGAAGCTAACAGAAGAAAAATAAAAGATTTTTCCGCATCGGGTACAATTTCTGTTAAGACGGATGAAATTGATACTAAGAGCAATTTTCAGATAGAAATTAAAAAACCGGATTCTGTAAAAATATCTTTTTTCGGCCCCTTCGGTATAGATCTGGCTCATGCGCTAATTACGGATAAAAATTTTGTTTTCTATAACGTAATCAATAACACTGTCTACAGGGGAAAACAAAAATCAGGCGCAATGAAGGAGATCTTAAAAGTTGATATTCCATTTGAAGATCTGATTGATATTGCTACGGGCACCGTAGATCTTTCGGATAAGCTTAGCAGAGAACCCGATCAGACAGAGACCATAGATGATTTGATAAAACTTACTTATACTGACTCTTTGAAGGGGGTATTCAATTCATTCTATGTACAAAGCGACCGGCTGGAAGTCCGTCAGATGCAGATGACCGGAAAGAATGGGAAAAAACTTATTGATGTGAAGTATTCCAATTTCAGAAAGATTGATGATATACCGGTTACGTCGAAAATAGTTTATGACGGGAATGCCGAAAACGAAAAGATCAGAATAGAATACACTAAGATTGATATAAATAATGGTTTGAACGGTCTCAATATAGAAATTCCAAATGATGCCAAAATCATTGAGTGGTAAATATATACTGATTCTGATTTTTCTTTTCACGGGTCTGAACGCGCAGACTTCGGATACGCTCCGTCTAAAAAACCAGCAGTTGGAAAAGATCAGAAAAGATATTTCCGGTCTGCAGAGCGAACTTCAATCCAAATCAAAAAAGGAGAGAGAATCTTTACGGGCGCTTGAAAATATCAATCAGCAAAATCTCCTCTTAAATAAACTGGTTAATAACCTGCTCGCGGAAGAGAAAGAAAAAGAGGAGCAGATAATTGAGATCGAGAATGAAATTGCAAAAGTTGAGACCCGCACTTCGGAATTAAAAGATAAATATTCCAAATACATCGTCTGGCTTTATAAAAACAGGGGACTCTCGATGTGGCGTTTTATATTTGATTCCGAATCTTTTAACCAGGCCGTAAAGCGCTACCGGTATTTAAGATACATCTCCCAGCAGAACAAAAAAACTCTCGACCAGCTTAATTCCAGCCGGGCTGAATTGGGTACGCTTAAAGCCGATCTTGAAAGCGAACGCTCCGAGAAGGAGAGACTGGCAAATCAGAAATTGGCTGAAAAAGAAAACCTCAGAATTAAAGAGGAGGAAAAAAAAGAGCTTCTCACAAAATTAAAGCGTGATCAGAAAACAATTACGGAGGAGATAGCTTCCAAACGCAAAGCCGAGATATCAATCAAGAATTTAATTGCAAAATTAATTGAAATAGACCGCGAGCGTAAAGCGAAGATTCATACTCAAAATATGAACGCCAAGAACAACTCAGGCTATAAAAAAAATTCGCAGATGTTCGACTACAGCAGATTCGAAAATTTCGGCGAGCTGAAAGGGAAATTGGGCTGGCCCATTAAAGAAGGAAAAGTTGTCCGGGATTTCGGCGAAAATAAAAATGAAAGACTGAACACTGTTACTCTGAATTACGGAATTGATATTGCCGTGAAGGGAGAACAAAATGTTCTTTCAGTGGCGGAAGGGATAGTATCTGCCATAGACTGGATTCCGGGGTACGGCAGCATTGTAATCATTACTCACCGTGACGAATTCAGAACCGTGTACGGACATATTGCGGACATAACTGTGAAAGAAGGGGAAAAAGTTAAAGGGGGAATAGCTATAGGTAAAGTGAACGAAAGTCTTGAGGGAAAGATTTTACATTTTGAAATATGGAACGAAAGAAATTATCAGAATCCGGATTTGTGGCTCGCAAAAAAATAATTATTCCAAATTATCTTTCAGAAATATCATTAGTTCATCGACGGTTTCAAACACATAATCTCCCGCCATGCTCAATACTTTTTCTTTTGCGTAACTGTCCCACACGACCGAAGCTATTTTTACATTCGCGTTTCTTGCCGCAATAATGTCAGCCGGAGCGTCGCCTATCATCAAAACTCTTTCTCTTTTCAAACCGAATTTTTCAACAAAAACATCGATCCCTTCGGGCGAAGGTTTATGATCCTCTATATCGTCGCCGGTGACAATCATATCGAACATCTCTATCATACCAATTTTACGCAGCGTGATCAACGTCGATCCGCGGCCTTTGCCGGTGTAGACCGATAATTTTACTCCTCTGGACTTTATAAAATTCAAAACATCTTTAATGCCGGGATAAACATCGGCCATCAGATGATGACGCGCTTCATAAAAATCAAGATAGTCCTTCCTTGCTTCATCAAAATCGTCTTTCATGAATTCTTTTAGAATCACATCTTCAGTCGGACCGAAAAGGGAAATTATCTCTTCGTCCGTCACTTTTTTATTCAGATATTTTTCCGTCACATGTCTGAAAGTCGCAAAGATAAGTTCGTTAGTAGAAGTTAAAGTGCCGTCTACATCAAATATAATTCCGTCGAAATTTTTCAAGTTACTCCTCAATGCCGAATAAAACGATTGTGCCTGCGGATGATGCAGCTATTAATTTTTTGTCCCCTGCCGAAAGAAGAAAATTTACTTTCTCCCCGCCGAATTCCATAATTTTTTCAATTTTAAATTTATTGTTGATCATATAGACTGCATTATCATTTGAATAAATTATTTTCCCATTCTGCTCAATAATATTTGTAGCAGCCGAGTCGAAAAGTGTGTCGAATTTAATCTGTCTTATCAAGTTTCCTTTATCTGCAGAAAAAAATAAAATTCTTCCGTCGTCTGATTTTGCTATTATATTCTTTTTATCTCCCGTAACTGCTATAGAATTAAGCAGATCCGGTTTGTCTGTTTTCCAAATTAATTTACCGAGGAGTAGATCCAGGCAGTAGAGCCGTAAATCGTTTGAAACGGCATAAATTTTTTTACCGTCCGATATTATTTTTGCGTTTGAGAAATTTATATTTTCTGATTCTTTCCATCTCCAGTTCATCAGGCCGCTGCGCGAGTCAATGGAATATAAAAATCCGTCTGCCGATGAAAATAAAATTTTATTCTGCACAAATATAGGATCTCCGGATATTCTCCCTTTCGAATCGTTATTGTGCCAGTATTCCTGCAGAGTCTCCAGATCCAGGCAAATTAGCGATCCTTTCGCAGTCCCGAATACAAGAGATGATTTCGAATTTGATTGTTTAGGCAGAAATAATTCCTGATCCCCCTCATATTTAAGCAGAAGTAAATCTGTGGTAACGGAATCATCCACACCTATTGATTGAAGCTGTTCGCCGGTATGTGCGATAAGCGAAATTATATCGCCGGATGAAGTCCCTACCGTTACATACCCATCGGTCGGCAGCGGCGATGTAACAATATCAGCGCTCAGATCTCTCTTCCAGAATTCCCTCCCGGCTGAATCAATGCAGGCGACTTTCCCGCTGTTCGAACAGATAAAAATTTTATTTTCCCACAATTGCGGACTTATGCTCTTTACGGATTTTGTATGCATTTTATAATAGATATGGACGGCTTTGCTCAGTATCTGAGGATTAATTTTCTCCTGAGCGAAAAAGATTTCCGTAAGGCCGAATAAGATGATTAATAGTTTTTTCATTTTTCAATTTTCCCGTGCAAAGTTAGCAAAAAAGGAATTCAGTTACAGACGGAGAATTGGATTTATATGAGTACCTGTTTATATTTTTAAATGTAAAGCGTCCGAATCGAGAATAATTTTGAGACAAGTACTGAATCAGCGTTAAATTTGCAGCGCGGGATCCGCAGCATTCATTTCTTGACAAAGATCTTTATAAACAAA
Organism: Bacteroidota bacterium; assembly: GCA_021812705.1. Lineage (GTDB taxonomy): Bacteria > Bacteroidota > Ignavibacteria > Ignavibacteriales > Melioribacteraceae > Fen-1258. Next base: position 16,266 of record JAKAMT010000016.1, read on the forward strand.
TAAAAATAGGGATACAAGAAAGGATTGAACTGCTCCTAAGGCAGTTTATAAATATCATACAACAAGTTCGGACAGGATAGTTGTGTCAAATTCTTCGGCACCTCAAATCTGGACACGCTTCATCGAATTGAAAACTCACAAACCGCTTTTCTGCAACCGCGACAGTAAACCGGTTTATTCTTTTGCAGAAGTTGACCGTGAGAGAAGAACCGGTTATACATGGTATCTCTACTCTCCGCAGGAAGTCATTAATAAATATCCTGAATGGCAGAAGAGATGGTCGCCGGATGCAGATGTGTTGAAAAAATAATTCTCTTCTTCCGGGGGGTAGCTAAACTGATTGTAATACCTTCTCCATTTTTATATATTTGCGCACAAATTAACGAGAAAAATGGAAAAGATTCGCAATTTCTGCATAATTGCCCATATAGATCATGGTAAGTCCACAATCGCAGATTGTCTTCTTGAAACTACTCACACAATTTCTCAGCGCGAAGCAAAGGAGCAGTTGTTAGACAGTCTTGATCTCGAGCGTGAAAGAGGCATAACTATCAAATCGCACGCGATTCAGATGAAGTACAAGGCTAAAGACAACACCGAGTATACGCTTAATTTGATAGACACTCCGGGTCACGTTGACTTTTCTTATGAGGTTTCCCGATCACTTGCCGCATGCGAAGGCGCCATTTTAGTTGTAGATGCCGCCCAGGGTGTTGAAGCCCAGACAATAAGCAATTTGTATCTTGCCATCGATGCAGGACTGGAGATTATTCCGGTCATTAATAAAATTGATCTTCCAAGTGCGATGGTCGATGTTGTTAAAAAACAGATCATCGATCTGATCGGATGTAAAGATGAAGAAATTATTCTTGTGAGCGCAAAAGCAAGAATTGGAATTGAAGAAGTGCTGGAAGCAATTGTTAATCGTATTGCTCCGCCTGCCGGTGATGAAAATGCGCCTCTTCAGGCTCTGGTTTTTGATTCAATCTTCGATTCCTACCGCGGGGCTGTTGCATATATCCGCCTCTTTAACGGAGTGCTTAGAGAAAAAGATGAAATTAAATTTTTTGTTAACGATAAAAAATATTTGGCCGAAGAAGTCGGAACACTTCGTCTTGGAAGAATACGCACCGGTGAGTTGAGAGCGGGAAATGTGGGATACCTTATACCCGGCGTAAAAGATGTCCACGATGCAAAAGTGGGCGATACGGTAACGCATCTTCGAAACGGCGCCGAGAAGGCTCTGCCCGGATACAAAGAGATCAAACCGATGGTCTTCAGCGGATTGTATCCGACCAATTCTGATGATTACGAGAATCTGAGAGAAGCACTTGAAAAATTCAGACTGAATGATTCCGCTCTGAGTTTTATGCCTGAAACTTCCGCCGCACTCGGATTCGGATTCAGATGCGGATTTCTCGGAATGCTTCATATGGAAATAGTTCAGGAGCGGCTTGAACGCGAGTATGATCAGTCGATTGTTACAACGCTTCCAAACGTTGAATACTGGGTGTATAATAAGAGCGGTGAAAAAATAATTGTAGATAATCCATCAGACATGCCTCCGGTAGGGGATATAGAAACTGTAGAAGAGCCCTATGTCAAAGCCCAAATAGTAACTCCAAGCGAATATGTTGGGAACTTAATGCAGCTAGCGATTGAAAAAAGGGGTGTATATAAGAACACAACATATATTGATCCTACGAGGGCAGACATTGAATTCGAATTTCCGCTCTCCGAAATTATTTTTGATTTTTATGATAAGCTTAAATCGATCTCTCGCGGCTATGCCTCTTTCGATTATGAATTTATCGGCTACAGGGAATCGGATCTTGTAAAAATAGATATTCTTCTGAACGGTGAAAAAGTCGACGCGCTTTCGATCATTTGCCACGAGAAAAAATCTTTTACGTGGGGACAAAAAGTCTGCACCAAGCTTAAAGATCTTATTCCGCGTCAGATGTTTGAAATAGCGATTCAGGCGGCTATAGGCACAAAAGTGATCTCTAGAACGAATGTTAAAGCGTTGAGAAAAAATGTGCTGGCTAAATGTTACGGAGGCGATATAACAAGAAAGAGAAAACTTCTGGAGAAGCAGAAGGAAGGCAAAAGAAGAATGAAACAGGTTGGAAATGTCGAAATTCCCCAGGAAGCTTTTCTAGCTGTTCTGCAAATTGACGATTAAATTAATTTCTGATCCGTGACCGGAATGCGGATCATATTTTTTAGAAACTTAAATTGGAATCTTATGTCCATCTTCAACAAAAACGAAAAGAAAGAAGATTCGAAAGAGAAAAAAATCCCTTCGTTTAAAACGCCTGCGCAAAAATTTTGGGAATTCTGGAAGAATCTTTTTTTCGCCGCTCTTGCGGCATTCATAATTAAAACTTTTCTGATAGAGACATCAAGAGTTCCTACCGGTTCAATGGAGAAGACTATATGGATAGGCGATTTTCTTTTTGTGAATAAATTTGTTTACGGTTCAACTTCTCCGAGGAATATTCCGTTTACTAATATTTCTCTTCCGTATTTTCAGATGCCGGCTTTAAGAGAGCCGCACCGCGGAGATATCGTTGTTTTCGAATTCCCGGGCGATAAAGATGAACTCGCTCCGGTTGAAATAAGCAACTATGTTAAAAGATGCATCGGTCTGCCGGGCGATACTGTTAAAATTACAGATAAAGTTGTATTTGTGAATGGCAAGGAAGCGCCCCGCGCCGCTCAGATTCAATATGCAAATAATTATGTCACTCCGAGTGGAATTTCACGCCCGGATATTTTCCCTAAAGGAAGCACTTTTAATGAGGACAATTACGGGCCTCTGGTTGTACCTAAAAAGGGAGATGTTATTAATCTGTCATTAGACAATATTGAACAGTGGCGGACGATAATCGACCGGGAATTCGGTAAGAGAGTCGTATCTGTTGACGGGAATACAATTTCAATCGAAGGGAAGCCGGTTACTTCTTATACTCTTACAAAAGATTATTTCTTCATGATGGGCGATAACCGCGACGATAGCCTCGACAGCCGCTTCTGGGGATTTGTTTCAAGAGATAAAATTGTGGGCGAGGCGTTGATGATCTACTGGTCGTGGGATCCCAGCATACCTTTCTCCGATTTTTTCAATTTGCTCGGTTCGGTCAGGCTGAACAGAATAGCAAAATTAGTGCATTGAGATTGTAATAAAGAAATTTTTATTTCGGAGTGCGGACGGAATTTATTTTTCGTATCGCACTTTTTTTTTGATTAGATTGTTTTAGAAATATCAATTCCTTTGAAGAGGATTTATGAAAAGATTTATAATTTTATTCTTTTTCCTGTCTGTGTCATTCAATAGTGCACAAACAAAATATTTGATCTATTTCAAAGATAAAGGCGTAGCTGCTTCTGCATCGCTTAATAAAACATCTTCGCTGTTTAAACTTGCAGAGAAACAACTCTCTCCAGCCGCTATTGAAAGAAGAAAACAGGTGATGGGGGAAGAAAACTATATTACGTTTGAAGATATTCCGATTAGCGGGAATTATATAAATCAGATTGAATCGCTAGGAATAAAAATAGTCAACAAGCTGAACTGGTTCAACGCGGTGAGTGCATACTTAACCGATATCCAGTTAACTCAATTAAAAAATTTCCATTTTGTTTTGAAAATTGAAAACGTAAAAATATTCAACTCTGTCAAACCTCAGGAACAGAACATATATCAGGTTACTGATAATTCAGAGATTGCGCTAAAAAAAGTAACTTCCAAAACCGGATTGAATTATGGAGCTTCTTATAGACAAGCTGCATTATCTGAAATACCAGAAGTACACGATCTTGGTTTTAGCGGAGCGGGAGTATATATCGGGATACTTGATAATGGTTTCAACTACAAGACCACTACTTCATTAATGAGCAGAGCTGTTCTCAGAGAATATAATTATGTTACAAAAACAGCAGATGTGAGTAATTACGATACACATGGGACCGGAGTATTTTCGATTATGGCAGGATATGCGCCCGGTAATATTATTGGCCCTGCTTACGGCGCAAATTTTTTTCTTGCTAAAACTGAAGTTGACGGAAGTGAAACTAATGTAGAAGAAGATAATTATGCTGCCGCTCTTCAGGATATGGAAAATGCCGGCGTGGACATTACAAGTAGTTCTCTTGGATACAACATTTTTGATACAGGACAACGAAGCTACACTTATGCAGAGATGGACGGGAATACTACAACCGTTGCTAAAGCAGCTAAACTGGCTTTTCAGCGGGGTGTTGCTACGTTCACAGCAGCAGGCAATGAAGCATCTTTTTGGGGTGTGGGAAAAGGGGGATTGAATTCACCTGGCGATGAAAACAGTATAATTACAGTCGGGGCTGTCGATTCATTGAATTCGATGGCTGGTTTCAGCAGCCGCGGACCTACTTCTGACGGCAGGATTAAACCCGAAATTGTAGCAATGGGGGTGAGTGTCAATCATGCTATCTCTGGAAATTCTTATGGAAGAGGAAGCGGAACTTCCTATGCAACCCCGATTGCTGCAGGAATTGCGGGACTGCTTAAATCGGCCTGGCCGCACCTTACAAATTTGCAGATCAGAAATATATTTCTAGAAAGCGGCGATAATTCATCTTCGCCTAACAATGATCGAGGATACGGTTTGATATCCGCAAAGAAAGCGGTAAGTTATCCAAATCTGAGTCTCTCTGGAGGCATCTACCAGATTAATAAAATTTTTATCGATCCGAATACCGTCAACACTTCTTCGGTGCAGATAAATTATAAAATCGGTTCCGGCTCTTTCCAGACTGCCGCAATGAATTATGATGGAAATATAAAATTTAATTTTCAGCTCCCCCCGACTGCCAACGGGACTTCAATCGAATTCTATTTTACTTATCAAAATAATATCGGTTCTGTTCGCGAACCCGCCGGGACAAATAATTATAAATTATTTTACGGGAATTTGAACATTAACAATCTCACATCGGTTGACAGCCAAGATGAATTGCCTTACCAATTCAATCTGAGTCAAAACTATCCCAATCCGTTCAATCCTGAAACGATCGTTAATTTTGATGTGCCTTATACCTCCAGAGTCAGTTTAAAAATTTATGACCTTCTCGGCAGGGAAGTCGCCAATCTGTTCGATGAAGTGAAGCAGCCCGGTTCGTATAAAGCTTCTATCTCTGCTCTCAAGCTAGGATTATCGAGCGGAGTTTATTTTTATTCTTTGAAAAGCGATCGTTACGCTGTGACAAAAAAAATGGTTCTTATCAAGTAGAGGAATTAACTGTGCCTAAAATTTTATATGAAAGTCAGGAAAAGTATTTAAAGTCTCTGCGAAAGGAACCGGACGAACTGCTGAAAGAGATGGAAAAATTTGCGGACGAGAAAAAAATCCCGATACTCGACTGGAAAGCCGCGGAATTTTTAGAACAATTGATAATCATTAATTCTCCCAAACGTGTACTCGAGATCGGCACCGCAATCGCATATTCATCTATAAGAATCGCCCGCGTTCTAAAAAAAGGAGCTGTGCTGGATACAATCGAGAAGAGTAAACATAACATACCTTTGGCGGAAAAATTTATCGGCCGCGCGGGACTTCAATCGAAAATAAACATTCTGAAGGGAGATGCGCTCAAAATAATACCGGAACTGAATGAGAATTACGATTTCATTTTTCTCGATGCCGACAAACAGGATTACGAAAATCTTTTTCTTTTCTCCCTTATGGTGCTTAAAAAAGGGGGAGTAATTTTTGTGGATAATCTTCTCTGGCACGGGTATACTGCGGCTAAAACCGTCCCAGATACATTTAAACGCTCTGCTTCTATTATACGTGAATTCAATTTATCATTTCTGTCAAACGGTTCTATAGATGCATCAATATATCCGGTTGGCGATGGAATCGGAATCGGAATAAAAAAATAATGACGGTCAGAACTTACACGGTTGAAAATATTTTCGAGGAAGTTCTTAAACTTTCGGGCGGAACTCTAAAAAAACCTGAAGATCTGAAACTTATTATAAATTCGGCGTTAAATCAGAATAAACTTGAGACGCTTGAATCACTCTCTTTCTATGCCAAATTTTCCGACGGGATTTTAAGTGTAATAAGAAAAAACAATCCGGCTGTCCCGCAAGAGTATTTTTCTAAGGCCGAAGAAGAATTTAAAAATAATTTTGCAAAAGTGAGATCTTGTTTGGAAGAGATATTAACAAACGAATCGGAATTCATAAAGTCTATTCTGACGGATAAATATTTGCAGCTATCCCAATTCGGTTTGGAAAATCTAAGTGAACTCTGTTCCGACCTTAATTATCTGAAACTATTTTTTAATGATATGAAGAAGGGAAGAAACGATTTAAAATAAAAAAGGATTTAAAGCAGTGAGCTTCAAATCCTTCATCTAAAAAAAATACGTTTATATTTTTGGTTTCTTTAAAGTCTCTGAATATTTCTCGGCAACTTCCTGAACAGATTTACTTGAGATAAGACTGTAAATTTTATTTCTCAACTCAGCCCATTCATCATGAAGAGGACACGGATATTCATCCGAGCATTCTTTCAAACCGGTAACGCATTTTAAGTTAATAACCGGTCCTTCAACTCGCTCTACAATTTCCAGTATAGAACTTTTTTTGGCCAGTTCCGTAATTTTAAATCCGCCGCCTCTTCCTTTGTAGGAATCAACATATCCATACTTTGCCATCCGTTGTAAAATTTTTGCAAGATAATGAGCCGGAATATCTTCATTCTTTGCAATTTCGGAAGACATTATTAGACTCTCTTTCGGCTGTCTGGCTAAAAAAAGTATAGCTCTTATCGCGTATTCGCCTGTTTTAGTATAGATCATTTATTCCTCTTCGATTTTTGATAAAAAAATCTATTAAGAAGACTTACAGGTGCTTCTTATCTTAAAATAAAATTAAGTAAATGGGAACTCTTTGTCAATAATGGGTGCTTTTTATCTTAAAAAATTTCACTTTTTAAGATACAACAGTTCATCCGATTTTTTTATACGAATTTTATTATTTGAGACCGATCGGATCTCTTCTTCAAAACGGCTGGCTTGGGGATCCAAGATGAGAGCGGAAATTACAGGTTCAGGTTCAAATCTGCTCTCCTCAATCTTCAATTTGTACTTTGAAATGAGATGGTGCACCAAACTTGAATTATCAAAAATGTATCTGATCTCGAGCCGGCTGTAAAGCATTTTTTCTTCAATTTTAGCAGAATTCAATGATTCAAAAGCTGAATCGTAATACGCCTTGCCTAAGGGCCCTACACCCAATTTCACTCCGCCGAAAAATCTTACCACTACTGTAGTCAGATTTGTGAGGCCGAAATGATTTTGGGCATTAAATATTCTTTTACCCGCAGTGCCCCCCGGCTCGCCGTCATCAGAATATTTGAATGATCCGTTCACAAACCGGTATGAATAGCAGTGATGAGTCGCGTCGTAATATTTTTTTCTGATTGAATTGAGAAATATCTGAACTTCTTCCTCGTTTTCAGCCGGTTTCGAAATAGCTATAAAGAGGGAACCTTTTTCCTTCAGTCTTGATTCAGACTCAGAAGAGATGGTTCTCATTTCATCCGGTAATTTTTCCATAGATTTTTAACATGCTTAAAAATTGATTTTCGGTCCGGCTTTGTTTACAATAACATTTTGAACTACGGAAATTTATCTAATTGCGTTCTATAAATAAAATAATTATAAAAGGGGCGCGGGAACACAACCTTAAGAATATAGATCTCGAAATCCCGCGCGATTCATTTACCGTGATCACCGGATTGTCCGGATCGGGCAAATCCACGCTGGCTTTCAATACAATCTATGCAGAAGGACAGCGCCGCTACATCGAATCGCTCTCAGCATATGCACGCCAATTCCTGGGAGTGCTGGAAAAACCCGATGTCGATTTAATTGAGGGCCTGAGCCCGGCAATCTCCATCGAGCAAAAAGTTACTCACGGAAATCCCCGTTCCACAGTTGGTACTGTAACCGAAATTTACGATTACATGCGTCTGCTCTTTGCGCGGGTTGGCACCCCTCATTGTTATAATTGCGGTAGACCGGTGGAAAAACAGTCGGCAGATCAGATCATTGATACGGTTATAACAAAATTTGATGAGCTGAAAACTGTAGTGCTTGCACCCGTGATACGCGGAAGAAAGGGGCATTACAAAGAACTTCTTAGCGAACTCCTTGCGGATGGTTTTGTGAGAGTGAGAGTTGACGGAGAAATTTACGATCTCGGCGATCAGATAAAATTAGACCGTTACAAAGTTCATGATATTGAAATTGTAGTAGACCGGATTAAAGTCAATCAAAAATCGAGATCAAGAATTGCGGAATCTGTAGAAGTCGCTCTCAATTACGGGAACGGGAATGTCATTATTAATGATGGGAAAGAAGACCACATTTTCAGCCGAAATCTTTCCTGCGGATATTGCGGTATCGGTTTTCCTGAACTCGCACCCAATTCATTTTCATTCAATTCCCCTTACGGCTCATGCCCCGACTGCGAAGGGTTGGGTGAGAAGAAGGAACTCGATGTTAATCTGATAATTCCGGATTTCGACAAGACAATTAACGAAGAAGCGATTGCCGCAATCGGAAAACCAAGAAATGTCTGGTTCTTCAATCAGTTGGAGATAATTGCACAAAAATTCGGATTCGATTACGATACGCCGATAAAAAAATTAAGCAAAGAACAGCTTGATGTTCTTCTCCACGGTACCAAAGAAAAAATTCCGTTTACTTACACCTACGGAGGTGGCAGATCCGTCACTTATATGCATAAGTTCAACGGGGTGATAAATTATGTTAAGCATTATTACGAAAACACTTCATCGAACAAGATTCGCGAGTGGGCGGAAGCTTTCATGGCAACTTCCACATGTTTATCATGCGGAGGCGGAAGACTTAAAAAAGAATCGCTCTCTGTAAAAATAAACGGTTTTAATATTTCCGAAGTCTCTTCATTCTCAATCGAGAAGGCAAAAATATTTTTCTCATCCCTTAAGTTTTCACAACGTGAACAAATCATTGCCAAGCAGATTCTTAAAGAAATAAATTCACGGCTCGATTTTTTGCTCAATGTGGGACTCGACTATCTTACAATCGGCAGATCCGCCAGAACTTTATCCGGCGGAGAATCACAGAGGATAAGGCTTGCTACTCAGATCGGTTCGCAGCTTTCGGGCGTGCTCTATGTTCTTGATGAACCGAGCATCGGCCTTCACCAGTCCGATAATATTAAACTGATCTCATCACTGAAAAATTTGCGTGATCTGGGAAATACCGTGATCGTAGTTGAACACGACAGGGAAACGATAGAGAGTTCCGACTATATGGTGGATCTGGGTCCCCGTGCGGGAATTCACGGAGGAGAAGTTTGTCTGCAGGGGGATACATCCCGGGTCATTAAATCCGCTGAAGATACCGGCTCAATTACACTGGATTATCTTTTAGAAAAAAAGAAAATTCATTTATCCGGGGAAAGAAGAAAAGGGAACGGTAAATTCATTGAACTTAAGGGTGCCTCCGGCAATAATCTGAAAAATGTGAATCTCAAAATTCCGCTTGGAGCTTTTTCCGTGGTAACAGGCGTAAGCGGCTCCGGTAAATCTTCTCTAATCAATGAAACACTCGTTAAAATTCTGATGAAGAAGATTTACAATTCAAAAACTCTTCCGCTTCCTTTCAAAGAAATAAAAGGATTGGAAAATATTGATAAGGTTATAGAGATCGACCAATCTCCGATTGGAAGAACGCCCCGTTCAAATCCCGCGACATATACCGGATTATTCACACACATCAGAGATTTGTATTCTCAGCTGCCGGAATCTAAAATGCGGGGCTACGCGCCCGGAAGGTTCAGCTTTAATATTTCCGGTGGAAGATGCGAGGAATGCCAGGGAGACGGATTGAAAAAAATAGAGATGAATTTTCTTCCTAATGTTTACGTGATGTGCGAAGTTTGCGGCGGAAAACGTTACAACAGGGAAACGCTTGAAATTCTCTATAAGACAAAATCGATCTCTGAAGTTTTAGATATGACAGTAGAAGACGCTGTGAATTTTTTTGAAGATATACCTACTCTCTCAAGAAAAATCAAAGCGCTTGATGATGTGGGACTCGGTTATATTAAGCTCGGTCAGCAGGCAACCACTCTTTCGGGGGGCGAGGCACAGAGAGTAAAACTTGCTACAGAACTCAGCAAGGTGCAAACAGGCAAAACTATTTATATTTTAGATGAGCCGACAACGGGGCTTCATTTTGAAGACGTTAGTATATTGCTTAAAGTGCTGGAAAAATTGGTGAATAAAGGAAACTCGGTAATTGTGATAGAACATAATCTTGATGTTATCAAGGTTGCAGACTATATAATTGATCTTGGCCCCTTGGGCGGTGAACACGGCGGAGAAATAATCGCGTACGGAACTCCGGAAGAAGTTGCGGAGAACAAAAAAAGTCTTACGGGTAAATATTTGAAAAAAGAACTTAAAAGATATTAGGAGCATAAGTGAAAACTAAAGTGAGCGAGTTTAGAGAATACAGAAAAAATATGAATGAACGGATATTGAATTCAGGATTCCGCGATTTCAATAAATTTTTTGCTCTTGATAATAAAGCGTATGTGGATGGCGCCCTGAACGCAAAGACTAAAGAACTGATGGGGCTCTCGTCTTCGATGGTTTTAAGGTGCAATGACTGCATACTTTATCATGTGGACCGCGCTATTCAGGAGGGCGCTACGGAACAGGAATTGTATGAAACTTTCAACGTGGCTCTGATTGTGGGCGGCTCAATTGTAATTCCGCACCTCCGCTATGCAGTGGAAAAAATGGACGAAATTTTTGCAGAGAGAAAGAATGAAGCGTAAGCTGATTATTGCGGGAACTATAATTACCGCGAATCCGGAAGACGAAATCTTAATTAATCATGCGGTTGAAATTGAAAACGGATTAATTAAAAAAATTGCTCCGGCTGCCGAATTCGAAAATTTTAATGGTGAAATTTTATCTTATCCCGGTTTGGTTTTGGCTCCGGGCTTTGTTCAGACGCATATCCATCTTTGCCAGACTCTCTTCCGCGGATATGCAGATGACATGGAATTGCTGGACTGGCTGACAAAGAAAATATTCCCGTTCGAAAATTCACACACAAAAAATTCTCTCAGAGCATCTGTAAGACTGGGATTGAATGATCTGATAGCAGGAGGTACTACCACCTTAATGGATATGGGAACTCTCCGCAATCAGGAAGTGATATTTGAGGAACTGATCTCTTCGGGCATACGCGCTGTTGCCGGCAACTGCATGATGGACCGGAATGATCTTTATCCTGTATTTAAAGAGACAACCGACTGGAATTTAAAATCAACATATGAACGGGCAAAAGAATTTCACAATGCCGGCGGCGGCAGAATCAAATTCGGATTTGCACCCCGGTTCGTTCTTTCATGCAGCGAAAAACTGCTGAAGGAAACCAAAGTGATGATGAAAGATTTTGACGGGTCATTATTCCATACGCACTCGTCGGAAAACAAAAATGAAATTGAAGCGGTGAAAAAAAATACGGGAAAAGAAAATATAGAATACTTCGATTCAATCGAAATTCTGGATTCGCATACGGTTCTGGCTCACTGCATTCATTTAAACAATAATGAAGTCAATTTGCTTAAGAAAAATTCAGCGCGCGTTTCCCACTGTCCTTCTTCCAATCTCAAACTCGGATCTGGGATTGCGGATATACCTCGTTACCTCGATGAGGGGATTCAAGTATCTTTAGGCGCAGACGGCGCTCCGTGCAATAACAGCTTAAGCATATTCAATGAAATGCGGCTTGCTGCTTTAATTCAAAAACCGGTTCACGGACCAACCTCGATGGATGCTAAAACCGTTTACCGTCTTGCAACTATCGAAGGCGCAAAAGCGCTTCATCTGGATAAAGAAATCGGAAGCATCGAAATTGGCAAAAAAGCCGATCTTATATTGCTGGATCTTGAGAAATCTGACCAACCCATTCAGATTGAGGCCGATGATCCGGGCGGACAGAAAATTTACTCCTCGATTGTTTACTCCGCCGGTAAAGATTCTGTGCGTACAGTTCTTGTTGAAGGAGAAATTCTGTTTGATGGAGGAGAAAGCAAACTATATGATTCAGCCGAACTTATTAAAAAAGGGAGAACTGAATTGCATGAAATTTTAAAGAAGAATTAATTTTTACGAAAGATCAAGATGAAAATTATTTTTGCAACTCAGAATAAGGGAAAGGCGGCAGAGGTTAAGTCTATTTTTGCCGGTACAAAATTTGAAATTTTTTCGCTTTATGACCTTGGCAATAATATCGATGTGGAAGAAAGCGGAGATACTTTTAGGGAGAATGCTTTCCTGAAAGCGAAAGCTGTATTTGAAATTTATAAAGTTCCGGTTGTAGCGGACGATTCTGGATTGATGATAGATCAATTGAATGGCAGACCGGGTGTTTATTCAGCACGTTATGCAGGTGAAAACTGCACTTACCTGGATAACAATTTGAAAGTAATGGATGAATTGAGATCATTATCCGAACCCCACACGGCAAAATTTTTGAGCTACGCCGTTTATTTCGACGGGAAAAACGAAATTGAAGCCGTGGGTGAGCTGCCCGGGAGAATTATTATGGAACTCCGCGGTCAGAATGGTTTCGGCTATGATCCGATTTTTATTCCCGACGGCTTTGAGCAGACAATTTCGGAAATGGAATTCGATTTAAAAAATAAGATCAGCCACCGCGCTGCGTCATTCAATCAGTTAAAATCAAAATTAGAATCGCTGTAAAAGATCGATCTATAATTTGAAATTAAAATGAATTTCTTTCAGTTAAAAAACAGGTATTGGATATGGAATGGTTAGCACTAATACTTTGGCTCTCCATTATCAATGGGGCATTGGGCGGTCAGTATATTTTGAATTGGATGGGAAATCAGGAACGTTTCGTAGGCAACCAGCCGGTGGGGGTTTCTCCCGGTGTGATGACTTGGTGGCGGGAGATTTCAAAACTTGCATGGGCTGTTATTGCCGTAATTATTGAACTGTTTAAGGGGAAGAAAATTAAATTACTTTGGCCCGGACTTTTATCGATGGGCACAATTATTATCTGCGCATTCACGGGCGTAATTGAAAACATCGGTTTCTTTTATCTGCCTCGTTACTATTCTCCCCATCTCTTTGCCCCATATGTGAATATCTATCTTGCTTTTCTGCCTTTGTTTGGAAAAATTTTATTCAATGCTCCTATAAGAAAAGAACACTGGATAGGAATTTTTCTTGTAGTGATAGGCCTTACCGTTCCTTATCTGCCCAGAATATTCGGCGGTGCCGTTGACGCGAAGGCTGTTCTTGACGGCGCGGCTATCATTTGGATAGTGATAATCAATCTGTGTCTATTCTCTCAACAAATTTTGAATAATAAAACTGTCCAGACTGCATTTAAGGATGTCGGACCGAATGCGCTTGTTATGTGGCGCGAAATATGGAAGATGATTTTTATTACTTCCGCTCTGTTTATAATCCCAATAGTGGGGGACTGGATGCATGCGAATATTCCGGATACTGTAAAAGCGTCGACATTCGAGACTCGGATTCTCACCAAATTGAATACGGAAGAGAAGGAATATCTGCAAAACTGTTATGTTCTTAAAAACAATTCATACGAATTAAAGGAAGAACTTGCGCCGGTCACTCAGGAGAATGTTAAAAAGATAATTGCCAAAACAGAATATCACCGCTTTTTTTCACTCTTCCAGGGAAGCATTATTCCCAAAAACTGGTGGCCTATTCTCTTTGTAGTGCTTGCCGGATTAACCGGATACATATACAGTTTCGGATTTTTTAAGCTGGCAAAATTCTCTGCTCATTTCTGGGTTCCGTACACAAATGTTTATTTAGCGGTAATTCCTTTTGTAATGTTTTTGTTTGGACAGAATGTAACTGTTTACCAGGTAGCCGGTGCGGTGATAACCACTGCCGGATTGATGGTTGGCGTAAGCGATTATAGAAGAAACAAAGTTGAAGAGATTGAAAAGAAGTATAAGTGATTTTAAAGTAAAATAGATTATAGAAGCCGGATAAATTCCGGCTTCTATTTTTGCGCTATTACAACCTGCGTTAGTCCTAGTGTGAGAGAATGCCTCTCAGTCTTTTTGAATCCGCATTCTTTAAATATCGATACAAGATCAATCTTCTGATCAAATTCGCCCACAGATTCAGGCAGATAAGTATAAGCTTCTTTATCGTTAGAGATCATCCTTCCAATAAGCGGAAGAATGTTGTTGAAGTAAAAGAGGTAGAAGCTTTTTATCAATTTGTTTTTGGGAAGCCGGAATTCCAGAACGGTAACCTTCCCTTCTTTCCCCAGAATTCTGTGGAATGTTCGGAATGCCTGCGGTATATCGTAAAAATTTCTCACTCCGAATGCTATAGTGATATTTGTGAAAGAATTGTCCTTGAACGGAAGATGCTCGGCTACCGACTCAACAATTTTTCCGTTTATCCAGTCCGCCTTATGCGCAAACAGTGAGAGCATATTAAATGAAAGGTCTGCACCGAATATTTTTTCCACGCCCGATTTTTTTGCGGTGATCGCAAAATCACCGGTCCCGCAAGCAATATCAAGAAGCGTGGAATTTTTATTCATGCCGGTCAGCTTGACGGCTTTTTTCCTCCAATAGAGATCGACTCCGGCGCTCAAAAAATGATTCAGAAAATCATACCGGTGGGAAATTGAATCAAAAATTCTTTTTACCTGCGATTTTTTGTTTGTCTCTTCCATATCTAATTTCTTATCCATAATTTAAGACCGCGCATGA
>JAKAMT010000145.1 GCA_021812705.1 Bacteroidota bacterium
CGTAATTAGAAGGCATATTAATCTGTTCTTTAATTGAAACGGGATTTATTCTTCCATCTTTAATGCTGTAAGAAAAGAGGGAATCGCTTTTGGCTTTTGTTCTGTTCCATGTAAAATAAATTTTTGAACCGTCTTCGCTCCAGAAAATATCGCCCGGAGATGTCCCCATCCATTTGGGGTCGCGCATAATATTTTCCAGCGACATGGTGAATTTTTGCGCATAATTAATTTCCGATAGTACAAAAAGCGCAATTAGAGTGAGGATAAAATATTTTTTCATCAGTCATCCTTTTGAATTACAATATTCTCTCATGCGGAACATAGCCATTACATGAGCATTGGATTTAATTTTTATTTTCTAGTCGATTAGCTTAAGCACCCTTAATATTTTGCGGGAAGACTCGTCTCTCTCCCTTTTTACTTCTTCAAAAGTCGGAGCTTCCGTGTTGTAAGCGAAGTAGTAGACGCTTTTTCCTTTTTCAATATAGCCTACGAGCCAGCCGATATATTTTCCATTTTCCAAAGATCCGGTACCGGTTTTATATTTTAAGACGGAGGCGTTATATATTTCTTCCGGTAATATTTTTTTCACAATGTCTATATTCTTTTTTGAAAAGGGAAGATTATATTCATAAAAATCTTTCAGGAATTGAACCTCCTCATCGGCAGATATTTTTAGAGAATTGTCCAGCCAAAATCCGTCTATCCTGCCGCCTATTTTTTTATTTCCGTAACTGAGCCGCCCGAAATATTTTTTATAGCCGGCCACCCCTACCCTTCTCGCCAATTCCTGATAGTAAGGCACAACGGAATATTTTATTGCAGAAGCCAGCGTATGGTCTCTATTCCAATCTTCGTTTCCTCTTTTAATTCCATCCCACTTAATGATAAAATTCTCATCCGCAACAACTTTAGATTCCAGTCCGATGAGAGAATTTGGAATTTTAAATGTGGAAGCCGGCGTGAATCTGGTTTTACATCTTGAAGCATTGTATCTGAAAAATGTTTTCTTTTGGGGATCGAAGAGAACAAATGCGGTTTTATGGGTGCCGGCAATTTTAGAAATTTCAGTCGAATCGTATTTTATTTCCTGCTGCCGCGCTATTGCAGCGGAGCAATATATAACGCCGATTACGAAAATTGCGGCAGCTAATAACAGCGCTCTACGTGAAATCATAAAATTTATTGATAAAGATATTTTTGAACGAAATTATTTTTCTTTAAATGCCTGTATGTAATTTTTTGTGTACTCGCTAAGCACAAGTTCGCCGCTCACTTCCGCGCGTTTTTCCAGCAATTCTTCCCAGTTCTCCGTTCCTTCCCAAAAAACTTTTTTCATCTGTTTTATCGCATCCGGGTTGCTGGCGGCAATTTTTTTTGCGAGAGACGAAACCGCTTCGTCCAAATCATGAAGATTGCCGAACACTTTGGTAAAAAGCCCGCTCTGCTTTGCCCAGAATGCATCGTGCCATTCCGCGTCTATGGACATTGTAATGAAATCATTCTTTCCGATCTTTCTTTCGATGACCGGACCGACAACAAACGGACCCAGACCGAGCATTAATTCGCTAAGCCGGACCGACGCTTCGCTCGAGGCTATAGCATAATCCGATGCCGCAATTATCCCCACGCCTCCGCCGACAGCTTTTCCCTGTACTCTAGAAACAATAAATTTGGGGCAATTGCGCATTGCAAGAATAAGGCGCGCGAATGCCATAAAAAATTCCTTGCCGGTTTTAAAGTCTTTAATCTGCTTCAATTCATCGAATGAAGCGCCGGCACAGAATACTTTTTCCCCTTCGCTTCTTAAAATTATAACGCGGGCATTCTTGTCTGCGGCATATTTATTTATTGCTTCGGTGAGATCCTTCAATGTTCTCGACGGAAGTGAATTGCTTTTGGGATGCATGAATGTAATTGTCGCGACCCCGTTAATAAGGCTGGCGGATACTTTTCCGGTATTATCCATTAGTTCCTTTCCTTTCGGAAATTTATTTTTCCTAGTTTACTATTTTTTCCAGACCCAGTATTGCGGAGACCAAAAAATCAGGGGCTGATTTTTCAAGTTCCGATTTTGTTCTGTACCCGTAAGTCACGGCGCAAGTTTTAGAGCCGGCATTTTTGCCGCATTGAATGTCCATTTCGGAATCGCCTACCATTAGGGTTTCTTCCAGGCCGATTGCGAGATCCGATGAAATTTTTTGAAGGGGTTCGGGGGACGGTTTGTGAGCCATGCCGTTCCGGCGCCCCATTATGTAATCGAATTTGTCGGCTAAAGAAAAATATTCCAGAATTTTTTCCGCTTGATCCTGCCCTTTTGTCGTAAGAAGCGCCACTTTTATATTCTTATTTACCAGCTTGTCCAGAATCTCTTCCACGCCGTCATATACTTTTGAATATCCTATGTAATCAAAATATATTCTTTTATACACATCTATAAATTCATTAAAGGAGGGGACTGCGAAACCGAAATTTTGAAAGATGTCCTCAAAATGAAGACCTATCATTGTGTAGAATCTCTCCTCCGGCATATCGTATTTTATTTTTAATTCATCGAGAGCGTGAATGGTGGCCCTGTAGATGGTTTCATGCGAACTTATCAAAGTTCCGTCGAGATCGAACACCACTAAATCTATTTTCATAATTTCCAGTCAAAATAGAACGCGCATTTTACAGCGCAGCATAAAATTAATCCGGTTAATAATTATACGGTCCACGCACCCAGAACTATTCCAAAAACAAGAATAACAATCAGATGGTGCCCTGCGTCTACCATTAAAAGTTTTATCGATTTATTTTCGAATAAAGAATTAATTACCATCGGCGCTAAAATAAATCCAAACCAGCAGAGAAATGCCATTCTAATTCCGGCCGCCACCGTAACAGCATTGCTGTGCGCCATAAGCTGGGCAAGAGAAAACGCGATGAACAGATTAAAAAGAAAAGAGATTCCATATGTTTTGATCGGATTGAAATCTTTTTTTAATTCTTCCTCCGATTTATCTATCTCATCCATCCACGTTCTTCCAAGAAGTATCGGACTGTACCAGACAAATCCAATTATCATAGACAGTACCCCGCATAAAAACACGGCGAGATAATTTACTTCTAAAATTGCAGGCATCGGCCCTCCTGAGAACAACAAATTAATTATAGCTTTAATATTTACGGCAAATTTACTTTAAGCAACGTCTATTCTTTATAAATTTTCACAACCGGCTGTTCACCGCTGAGAAAATGGCCCCGGTACATTCCATCCGAATTAAAGGTCATTGTGATATTTCCTTCTTTATCAATTCCTATTATCCCTCCGTCGCCGCCGAGTTTGCTCAGTTTGTTCATTATAACTTCTTTAGCGGCGTCATCAATAGAATAATTTTTGTACTCCATGAGGGCAGATACATCTCGCGCAACACCGAGGCGTATAAAATACTCTCCGTATCCGGTTGCGGAGATAGCGCATGTTTTATTGTTGGCATACGTGCCCGCGCCTATAATCGGGGCATCTCCAACGCGTCCAAATTTCTTCATCATCATTCCGCCCGTGGAAGTGCCCGCGGCGAGATTTCCGTTCTTATCCAGAGCAACCGCACCAACGGTTCCATGTTTCTCCGCTTTTTTTCTCTCCTCTTCCCTCTTAAGCATTCTCTGATATGATTCCCATCTTTCTTTTGTTATAAAATAGCTGTTGTCGACCATTTCAATGCCGAATTCCTTTCCGAATTCTTCCGCTCCGTCTCCAACCAGCATTACGTGAGGAGATTTTTCCATTACAAGACGGGCAAGGTTAATCGGGTTTTTCACATGTTTAACTCCCGCAACAGCGCCCGCCATCAGGTTTTTTCCGTCCATAACGGATGCGTCCAGCTCCGCCACTCCTTTTTCGGTGAGCACTGCTCCTTTGCCGGCATTGAAAAGAGGAGAGTCTTCCATTATGTTTATCGCCGCATTAACCGCGTCCAATGCGGTTCCGCCGTCGTTAAGAATTTTATATCCTGTTTCCAATACGTGCTTTAATGCTGCCGTGTATTCCGCCTCTTTCTCGGGAGTCATATTCGATTTAAGAATTGTGCCGGCGCCTCCATGAATCACTATTCCAAATTTATTCTGCGGCAGAATTGTCTGAGAAAGAATTAAAAATATAATGAAGAAAGCTTTTGCCCCGCTAAATCTCATTTTTACACCTGTCTTTTGAATTGTATTATAAATTATCTACACTCAATCTAAAAATCAATTATTATAGAAGCATTTGCAAAAATTATGATTTGTTTTCCCTAATAGATAAATTTCAGCAATTAATTAATCACTAGACGGAGAAGGCATGAAGGCCCGCAGCATAGCACTATTTTTATTGGCGTTTATAATTGTTCCCGCTTTTTTATATGGTCAGAGCAAAAAGAAAAAAGATGTTTATGAATTTGAAATGATAAAGGAGATAAAAACCACTCCGGTAAAAAATCAGGCGAACACCGGAACCTGCTGGTCGTTTGCAACAACTTCATTTGTCGAAACCGAGCTGATTAGAATGGGAAAAGGAGAGCACATTTTGTCTCCTATGTTCAATGTGCGCTATACCTATCTGCCCAAGGCCGTAAATTTCGTCAGATATGCAGGAGAAACAAATTTTGGAATGGGCGGACAGGCTCATGATGTAATGAATGTGATAAAAAAATACGGATTCATTCCCGAAGAAATTTATAACGGGATGAACATAAACGAAGACAAACACAACCACGCGGAGATGGACGGGGTTCTGAAGGCAATCGTGGAAACAGTCTCAAAGGCCCGCGGCGGAAGAATTACTCCCCGCTGGCAGGAAGTTTTTGAATCATCGCTTGGAATCTATCTCGGCAATCCTCCGAAAGAATTCACTTATCAGGGTAAAACTTATACTCCCAAAAGTTTTGCAGAATCAACAGGATTTAACCCGGATGATTATGTTGAACTGACATCCTACACACATCATCCGTTCTACACAAAATTTGATCTTGAAGTACCGGACAACTGGAGCAAGGACCAGTATTATAATGTGCCCGTGGAAGATATGATGAACATTATAGACAACGCCATAATGAAGGGATACAGCGTTGCGTGGGATGGTGATGTAAGCGAAAAATATTTCAACAGAAAGAAAAATGTTTCAATAGTGCCGCTTGAAGAAGAAGTTGCGCCTGCGGACGCAGAAAACAAGGATGAGATTGCCGAAGAAAAACCGGAAGCCGAAAAAACCGTCACACAGCAGATGCGCCAGGAATCGTTTGATAATCACACAACCACAGACGATCATTTAATGCATCTTACCGGATTGGCAAAAGATCAGAACGGAACAAAATTTTACTACACAAAAAATTCCTGGGGAACGAAAGACAGAAAATTCGGGGGATACTGGTATATGTCTGAACAGTACGTGCGTTTAAAAACAATTGCCGTTATGGTTCACAAAGATTCTATTCCGGCGGAGATCAGAAAAAAATTGGGAATATAGTTTTCAGCGGGGCTTGTCCATATTCAAGCCCCTTTCTTTTTTACTTTATCAGCTTCTTCAATTTATCGATTTCATCCCGCAGATTAGCGGCTCTCTCAAATTCAAGATCCTTGGCTGCAGTGTGCATTTCTTCTGTCATTTGATCGAGCAATTCCTTTCTCTGATCGTCGGTCATAAATTTTATTACGGGTTCGGCAACCTTTAGAAATGCGGCCTCCTCTTTTTCATACTCCTTCTTTCTGACGTCCGCAATTGAAGTGGAATTCATTATCTCTTCAACGCTTTTATAAATTGTGGTGGGGGTGATATTATTCGCCTCGTTGTATTCTTTTTGCAACTTTCTTCTTCGTTCGGTTTCTTCGATTGTTTTTCTCATCGACTCTGTAATTTTATCCGCGTACATAATTACTTTTCCGTTCACATTGCGAGCGGTTCTTCCTGCAGTCTGCATCAGAGATCTTTCGCTTCTCAAAAATCCCTCTTTGTCCGCATCGATAATAGCAACCAGAGAAACTTCCGGCAGATCCAGTCCTTCTCGTAAAAGATTTACGCCGACAAGAACATCAAAGTCGCCAATGCGCAGATCTCTGATGATTTCGACTCTTTCGAGCGCGTCAACTTCGCTGTGAATATATCTCACTTTTATTTTCAGCTTGTCGAGATAATCCGTCAAATCTTCCGCCATTTTTTTTGTGAGGGTGGTTACTAAAACTCTCTCTTTAAGATCTACGCGCTTTCTTATCTCTCCTATCAAATCATCTATTTGCCCTTTGACGGGACGGATTTCAATTTCCGGGTCGAGCAATCCCGTGGGTCGAATCACCTGTTCAACGAATGTTCCGTCGCTTTTTGTAAATTCATAATCGGCCGGAGTAGCGCTGACATAAATAATTTGATTTGTAAGCGCGTCGAACTCCTCGAATTTTAAAGGACGGTTATCCAGCGCAGATGGAAGGCGGAATCCGTACTCAACAAGAACTTCTTTTCTCGAACGGTCGCCGTTATACATACCGCGGATCTGCGGAATTGTAACGTGTGATTCGTCCACAATCAGAAGATAATCTTTAGGAAAGTAATCGAACAGGCAGTAGGGGCGGGAGCCGGGAGGGCGCGCATCCATGTGCCGGGAATAATTTTCTATTCCCGAGCAGTAACCGAGTTCGCGCATCATTTCTATATCATATTTTGTCCGCTGCTCAATCCGCCGGGCTTCTACATATTTTTCCTGCGACCAGAAATATTTCAACTGTTCCTTAAGCTCCTCCTCAATCGAAATAATTGCGCGGTTCACCTGTTCCCTCGTCGTAACAAAA
>JAKAMT010000146.1 GCA_021812705.1 Bacteroidota bacterium
ATCTCTGAGGAGTTGTTTACAGAGCTCGACGAGGAATATGAGAACATCATTGGGATGTTGAACTCTGTGGAAAGAAATGCTGATAAGTTCTGCTATTGAACTTCGGAACTTCCCAGGTTCCCATCTTCTTAACCTCTCCCAAAGACCGCCGCTCAGCTACCGGCGGCTTTTTTGTTTGTGCCGGCTCTATCCGACGGCTTGCAAAAGATTCTTCAGGCATCGCGATTCTGTTTTCCGGCCGAATCTCGTACGAAGTGAAAGAACGCAGATAGGCGAAGGGGTAAAAGGGAAAAGGTTAAAGGTAAAGGGGCAAAAAGGAAAGGGGTAAAGAGGGAGAAAGTCAAAAGTTGAAATGGACCTTGCTGTTGAGTTCGTGGATGGGAGTAGAGAAGCAATGGGCAGAGAGCAGAGGGCAATAGCAACGTGGGAGGAGGAATGTGAGACAAACTCATACACGATTACTTTGGCGTCGATTATTTTCTCGTTTGGGATGTCGTAAAAAATTATGTCCCTGGCCTGAGAAAAGGGATTTCGTCGATTCTCGATGCTGAACAGCGGAGTCCTCAATAAGAGACCCTTGTTGGGTGCAGCACTGTAAGCGGTTGTTTTCCAACTAAAAAAGTCAATAAATGCTCTGGCGTTCTTCCTTTAATAGTGCGATAGCACGTGTAGCTGATTTCTGCACGGCATTCATCAGCTTTGTGCTGGCATATTTTATTTCAACATTGCTTCATAGGTTAGAGCCGTCACTATTCCCCCCTAATACTGAGATAAGAATCTCTTATATACTCGTTACTTTTCTATTGAGTTTAGTGTATGAAGTTTTATTTGATTAGCAGAAAGCGTACAACTTTCAGCGTTATACCAAAAAAATTTACAATAGAAATTAGAATATGCTTTCTAAGCCTAATTTTAAACATGGTGCCTTAGTTTGCATCAAAATTATATAACCACTTGCGAACTCATTATCATTTTATTATATTTTATTATGATTGAAATAATATAGAAATGCAAAATGGCTAAAACAGAGCTAGTTTTCAGAAAACTAAAAGAAAGTATAAAAGATAAATTATTCCATAATAAAGCTGTAATTCTATATGGACCGCGTCAGGTAGGCAAAACTACATTAGTAAATTCAATACTGCAGGAACTTGAAAAGAAGGTTTGTTACTTAAATGGAGATGATTCCGATGTGGGGGAAATCTTAGCTCAACCCAATGTAACAAAGCTGGAGGGTATTATCGGAAACGCTGATATAATTTTTATAGATGAAGCACAGCGAATACCGGAAATTGGCATAATTATAAAAATTATTGTAGATAGAATTAGAAATGTACAGGTAATTGCAACAGGCTCCTCTTCATTTATTTTATCGCAGAGCATAAAGGAGCCGTTGACAGGTAGAGCATTTGAATTCATTCTATTCCCGTTAACATTCAGCGAACTTGAGGCTCATACCTCATTGCTTGAAGAGAAAAGGAATATTGAAAAACGGCTGATATATGGTGCTTATCCCGAAGTTGTTATTACTCCCGGCGATGAAAAAGATTTATTAAGTTTATTAAGCGGCAGTTACTTGTACCGCGATCTTTTCATGTTGGGAACAGTATCACGACCTGAGCTACTGGAAAAAATTACAAAAGCGTTGGCTTTGCAGGTAGGTTCAGAAATATCTACGATAGAAATTGGACAATTAGTAGGGGCTGATAGAAATACTGTAGAAAAATATATTGATTTGTTGGATAAAGCTTTTATAGTATTCAGGCTTCCGGCACTAAACCGGAATGTAAGAAATGAAATTAAGAAGGGAAAAAAGATTTACTTTTATGACAACGGAATAAGAAACGCAGTACTAAAAAATTTTAATCATTTAAGCTTAAGAAACGATACGGGCGCGTTATGGGAGAATTTTTGTATCAGCGAAAGGATGAAATATTTAGCTTACTCAAAGATCAACGCACAAAGCTACTTTTGGCGAACTACCCAGCAGCAGGAAGTAGATTATATCGAAGAGAGTAATAATATGATTGAAGCTTTTGAATTTAAGTATAATCCCAAAAGCAAAGCTAAGTTCTCAAAAACATTTTTAGATTCTTATAATGTAAAAGTAACCAAAGTTATTTCACAGAATAATATTGAAGAATTTATTTCTTAGGAATATTAATTACGAATGATCTGGCGTTCATCATATCATAGACGAATTGCTCAATTAGCTGATTTCGGAACAGCATTTATCAGCTATGTGCTGGCTTATTTTATTTCAATATTGCTTCATAGGTTAGAGCCGTCACTATTCCCCCCTAATACTGAGATAAGAACTTCATATGTTTTAGCAACTATTGTTTTAAGTATTGTTTATGAAATTTTGTTTGACCAGCAGAAGGCATACAGCAGTGAAAAATTAGTAGGCAGTAAGGAGAAGGTGAGACATGGAGAAGGATTGAAGGAAAGTTGTGGAATTGACGAACTCAGGATTTGAGATATGCGATGGACGATTGAAAAAGGTAGAGTTCATAGGGTAATGAGAACAACAGACGACAGACAATAATCGGAAGTCAGAGATCAGAAGTCAGTGGTCAATGGGAGATTGGAAAATTGGAATGATAGAATGTTGGAATTGACGAACTCAGGATTTGAGATATATGATGGACGATTGAATAATGATCGGAATGACAGATAGTGGTAGATATTTTAGTCCATTTGAAATACTAAGAAAAATAATTAAGTTACAATTGTTTTTATGCCAGAAATAAGCAGGTTTTATGGGATAATTATTGTTATGTACTGGGAGAGAAATACGGAACATCACTCTCCTCATTTTCATGCAATATACAATGAATTTGATTGTAAATATGAAATACCTAATTTAAATATATTGGATGGAGTATTACCTAATAAAGCACATAGAATGGTACTTGATTGGGCAAAGAATCATATTAAAGAACTTGAAACTAATTGGAAATTAGCAATTAGAAACGAGCCCTTAAAAAAAATAAAACCTTTAGTTTAGGAGAAATTATGAGACGGGTAGTGGAAGCCGAATATATACAGGATTATAAAATACTTATTACATTTAACAACGGCGTAAAGAAAATAGTTGACTTAGAACATGATCTTTGGGGGACAATGTTCGGACCATTAAAAGATAGGAATCTATTTAAACTATTTAGCGTTGACAAGGATATTCATACGATAGTTTGGGCTAACGGAGCTGATTTTTCTCCGGATAGTCTTTATGAAATTGGTAAACCATTCTCTGAAGGGAGAAAGAAAAGCTCTCTCCTTTCTAAATACTAAAAAAACTATTTGATTGACGACTGCGTCAGCTAGAGACTGACCGCCGCAGAGCGGGGCGGGCAGGTCAGTAAAGGTTTCGGTGGTTAAAATTTTGGATTGAAGGATTTGAGATATGCGATGGACGATTGAAAAAGGTAGAGTTCATAGGGTAATGAGAACAACAGACGACAGACAATAATCAGAAGTCAGAGGTCGGAAGTCAGCAAGGAGGAATGAGTAGGGAGGATTTTGAAAGTGACGATGAGACAGAGAGACTTTAAGACTGTGGGACGGCGAGACCAGGAGATTGGAAAGATGGAGAATATAAGGATGAAGAAAGCAGCATGTGGAAATTAGTCGAATTAAGTTGGAAAATTTATATGAACAACTACCTTGCAAATTAAAAGTTAAGTTTTTAATTTACAAGGTATGATTAAAAGAATAATTCAAAAACAAGTAGAAGAATCGCTTACAACCTTTCCGGTTGTTGGTATTTTAGGACCAAGACAGGTTGGCAAGACCACATTAGCAAAAGAAATACAAAAGAAAATCAGTTCCTCGTTTTATTTAGATCTTGAGCTTCCGTCAGATTATAATAAGCTAGTCGAACCCGAACTTTTTCTTTCGGAGCAAAAAGATAAGCTAATAATAATAGATGAGATTCAGCAGAAGCCGGAATTATTTTCTGTAATAAGAGCCTTAGTTGATCAAGATAGAAAAAACGGTCGATTTTTAATACTTGGCTCATCGTCCCCAAATCTACTTAAGCAGTCCGCTGAGAGTCTTGCGGGCAGAATAATTTTTCATAACCTGCCCACATTTCTAATTACCGAACTTGGGGAAAATAAAAAAATAATAGATAGATTATGGCTAAGAGGCGGATTCCCGGATAGTTTTTTAGCAAAAAAAGAAGAAACAAGTATTGATTGGCGGGAATCATTCATTAAAACTTATTTAGAGCGGGATATTCCAAATTTCGGTATCAAGATTCCATCTATTCAATTAAGAAGGTTTTGGATGATGCTTGCTCATACTCATGGTTCACTTTGGAATGCAAGCAAAATTGCAGTCTCTCTCGGTGTATCATCACCTACCGCAAAGAATTATTTAGATATACTTGAAGAAACTTTTATTGTAAGGCAGCTCCTTCCATTTTATCCAAATGTAAAAAAGAGAATTGTTAAATCGCCAAAAGTATATCTTAGAGATTCGGGATTGCTGCACTCTCTATTTAATATTGGTAGTAAAGAAGAATTATTGGGGCATCCGGTCGCCGGGCATTCATGGGAAGGATTTGTTATCGAGCAGATAATAAATATGATAACGAAAAAACACACTTCTTATTTCTATCGTACCAGCGCTGGGGCCGAGGTTGATTTATTGGTAGTTAAAGGTGATAGACCGGTTTTGTGCATAGAAGTAAAACTATCTCTTTCTCCTTTACCGACTCAAGGTTTTTTCAATGCCATGGACGATTTGAATTGCAAGGAAGGGATTATTGTATATCCCGGTGATGATACATATTCAATTAAACATAATGTTAAAGTAATACCTATTGTTAAATTATCAGGTTATTTATAATTGAAGAATAACGAATGATGACTAGTAACGAGAGACGAGAAATCAGAGATCAGTGGTCAGAAATCTGAATGGGGAATTTACAATTAAACAAATAAACACTTAAACAGTTCAAAATGCTCTGGCGTCCGTCATATCACACACGAATCGCGCAGGCCGGTGATTTCCTCACCGCGGAAGCGAGCTTTATAGCTGCATACTACCTGGCGGACTTCCTGCACAGCCAATTCCCTTATTTCTTCCCGAGAACCGCGCCTCTGCAGACATCACAGCTGCCTTATCATTACCCACATCTTTTCTAACCCACGAAAGACGCAAAATACACGAATCATGAATTGCATTTCCTCAGCGTTCTTGGTGATTTTTTTGATTTCTTTGCGGTCTTTCCGGTTAGATTGCACTTGTGGGTAATGCGTAGCACAGCTGCTCGTCGTCCTCGTCATCGGGTTCTGTTATGTTGTCCTCTTCGGTTACCAGCACGCCTACAGTTACATCATTGATTTGCGAGCCACTCTGTGCCAGCCTTTTCCAAATTTCAAGGGATTGCCGTTTTGTCGGATGAATGTCGGAACCGAAGGGGCGTCAGTTGAAGTGGTTGTGCTAATTGTAAATTGAATTGACAATCGGCAATCAGTTTTGTATACTGCCTGAGTGATTCCAAGAAACGCGGAAAAATCGCTCCTTTCATTGGCCAAAGGTTACCCCGTAGTGGCGCTGACCGGTCCACGCCAATCCGGAAAGTCAACATTGGTAAAACATGTCTTCAAAGATAAACCTTACGTAAGCCTGGAAGACATTGAAACTCGCGAATATGCTCAAGGTGATCCAAAGGCCTTCCTCGCACAGTTCTCTAAAGGCGCGGTTCTCGATGAAGTCCAACGGGTTCCAACGATCTTCTCCTATCTGCAAACTGTGGTGGACACAAATCGTGAACCGGGACTCTTTATCCTTACCGGCTCTCAACAATTCGGATTGTACCAGCATATTACACAATCGCTGGCTGGAAGAGTCGCCTCCGTCGTTCTGTTGCCTTTCACATACGACGAACTTCAGAGAGCGGAAATGGCTCCGAAGACTCTTGAGGGACTGATCGTCAAAGGACTTTACCCTCCTGTTTTTGACCGCTCACTGGACGCTTCGATTTGGTATTCTAACTACGTACGCACATACATCGAGCGGGATGTACGCCAGATGATTCAGGTCCGTGATCTATCTACCTTCCAGCGTTTTGTCAGGATGTGCGCCGCGCGTACAGGCCAACTGCTCAATCTTTCGTCGCTGGCGAACGATTGCGGCATCACCCACAACACGGCTAAGTCGTGGATCTCAACCATGGAAGCCAGCTTCTTACTCTATTTGCTTAAGCCGCACTTCCGGAATTTCAACAAGAGATTGGTAAAGACGCCGAAGTTGTATTTCCTGGATCCGGGCCTTGCCGCATGGCTGGTCGGGATACAGAAGCCGGAACAACTTCTGACTCATCCTGCACGGGGAGCATTGTTCGAGACTTTTGTAGTTGCGGAACTCCTCAAGCGTCGGTTCAACGGCGGACTTGAACCGAATATTTACTTCTGGCGCGACAGGACAGGAAACGAGATAGATGTCGTGATTGATAATGGAACGGCATTGACTCCTCTCGAAATAAAGTCTGGAAAAACCGTAGTGCCAGATTTCTTTTCCGTATTCAAAAGGTGGGAAAGCATCACCGGCATGCACGGCCAAAAGGGTTGGCTTATATACGGGGGTGAATCTTCTCAGAACCGCCAGGAGTGCGTCGTACTTCCATGGCACAGCATTACCGAAGTCACGGTATGAATTGTGAACCTGAATCTTACCTTAAACTCCAAAAGCAGCAGTTTACCCACCGGTAACAGCGGCTCAGACGGATTCCCGCTGATATTATTTTGTTTTTGACTTCTGAAAAACCGTATAGT
>JAKAMT010000017.1 GCA_021812705.1 Bacteroidota bacterium
AAAAATTAAACTTGGTAAGCGAAGCCGGAAAATTAGTTCAGTCTCTTCCGCTTGGATGGAAACAAAAACTTGCGTTCAGCATTTCCATTCTGCACGATCCTAAAATAGTATTTCTGGACGAACCGACAGGAGGGGTGGATCCTATTACACGCCGCCAGTTCTGGGACATGATCTATGAAGCCGCTCATCACGGAATCACTGTATTTGTAACAACCCATTATATGGACGAAGCCGAATACTGCGATAGAGTTTCAATTATGGTAGACGGCGCAATTACCGCGCTCGATTCACCAAAAAATTTGAAAGAAAAATATAACGCTTCCACAATGGAGGAAGTTTTTGTACAACTTGCAAGAGGCGCGAAGAGAAGCGAATAATTTTTATGCCGGCTCTTTTTATAAAAGCCCGCATTTGGAAAAAATATGAAACAGCTTTTAACATTTGTAAAAAAAGAGTTCCACCATATTCTAAGAGACCCGAGATCAATGCTTATTCTGCTGGGCCTCCCCATAGTTCAGCTCCTTATTTTCGGATTTGCGATTACAAACGAAACGCGCAACAGCAATATTGCCGTTCTTGACAACGCTAAAGACGATGCGACGCAGAACATTATAATGAGACTGGAAAACAGCCGCTACTTCGATATAGACAGGTCTCTTTCTACAAATGAACAGATAGAAGCAGCATTTAAAACAGGAAAAATAAAATTGGCCGTTGTATTTCAGCAGAATTTTCAGAACGAACTGTCGCACGGCAATAAAGCGCAAATCCAATTGATTGCCGATGCAACGGATCCGAATCAGGCGACAACGCTGGTTAATTACGCCAGCGCAATCATAATGGATTATCAGACGGAACTGAATAATCAAAACCAGCTTATGTATAATATAGAAACGGAAATGAGAATGCTTTATAATCCCGAATTGAAAGGAGCTTATACATCCGTTCCGGGAGTAATGGGAATGATTCTTCTTTTGATCTCCACAATGATGACTTCGATTTCAATCGTAAAAGAGAAAGAACTTGGAACAATGGAGATACTTCTTGTCTCCCCGATGAAGCCCCTGCTTGTAATTTTAAGCAAGGCGATCCCCTATTTTATAGTTTCACTTGTTAATGTCGCCACTATACTATTGCTTAGTGTGTGGGTTCTGGGAATGCCAATTCACGGCAGCATGGTTTTGCTCTTCGCGGTTACAATATTATATATCCTCTGCGCGCTTTCTTTGGGACTTCTTATATCAACAGTTACTGATTCGCAAATGGCGGCAATGATTGTCTCCCTTCTCGGACTTCTTCTCCCTGTTGTAATGTTAAGCGGTTATGTGTTCCCTGTGGAGAATATGCCTCTGCCGCTCCGGATAATTTCAAATTTTGTTCCTGCTAAATGGTATATCATTATGATTAAATCTGTGATGATAAAAGGAATGGGATTTGTCGGAGTTTGGAAAGAAGCCTTGATCCTTTCGGTAATGACTTTCGTTTTTATTTTAATCAGTCTTAAACGTTTTAAAATCAGGTTGTCATGAGAACTCTATTATTTTTATTGCGAAAAGAATTTTTGCAGATATTCAGGAATAAACTCATTCTGAGAATGA
Source organism: Bacteroidota bacterium (assembly GCA_021812705.1). Taxonomy (GTDB): domain Bacteria; phylum Bacteroidota; class Ignavibacteria; order Ignavibacteriales; family Melioribacteraceae; genus Fen-1258. The sequence goes on from JAKAMT010000017.1 coordinate 1,599, forward strand.
TTTTTGTTATGCCGCTATTCCAGCTGATCATACTTCCGTTTGCGGCAAATTTTGAAATGAAAAATATTTCCCTCAGTATTGTTGATCATGATCATTCGGAATATTCCCGAAAGCTTATAAATAAATTCATCTCTTCTGGTTATTTCCGATTGGCGAATTATTCCTCTTCATACGGCGAAGCGCTTAAAGTGATAGAGAATGACAAAGCCGATCTGATAATTGAAATTCCCGCCGGATTCGAAAGAGATATCGTTCGGGAAAACAAATCTAAAATAATGGTTGCCGCAAATGCTATAAACGGACAGACGGCGGGGCTTGCCGTTTCTTATTCCAATGCGATTATAAAAGATTATAACGGAGAAATCAGAACTCAATGGATTCAATCGCCGCGCCTTGGTGCTCAACCCGTTGTTGAGATTACAAGCTCGAACTGGTTTAATCCCAAAATGAATTATAAATATTTTATTGTGCCGGGCGTTCTTGCCCTGCTCGTAACCCTGGTGGGCTTCATTCTCACATCGCTGAATATTGTTAAAGAAAAAGAGGCGGGAACAATAGAGCAGCTGAATGTATCTCCAATAAAAAAATATCAGTTCATACTCGGCAAGCTTATTCCGTTTTGGATATTGGGAATGGTTGTTCTTTCTATCGGCTTTTTGGTGAGCTTTATTCTCTACGGAATTTATCCCGCCGGAAGTTTTATTATCGGCTATCTGTTTGCGGGCCTTTATTTAATAGGCATTCTTGGATTCGGATTGTTTGCTTCTACGCTGGCAGAAACGCAGCAGCAGGCAATGATAGTGGCATATTTCTTTATGGTGATTTTTGTTCTACTCGGCGGATTGTTCGCCCCGATCGAGAACATGCCGGACTGGGCAAGGTATTTAACTTATATTAATCCCGTGAGCTATCTCATCGAAGTAATGAGAATGCTTGTGCTGAAAGGAAGCGGATTTTCCGATCTCGTAAAACATTTCGGAATAATAATTTTATTCGCAATCGGCTTTAATCTGCTTGCAATTCTGAATTATAAAAAAACAGTCTAATTTTCGTTTTATCGTCTCCTCTCGGGATCGGTTTCCAACCGATCCTTACTTTTCAATTTCCCATTTCAAAGGATTCTGTTCTATATATCGTCTGATATTATTTAATTCCTTTTCATTCCGGATTATTCGGTCATAAAAAGATTTTTGCCAATGAAATTTATCTCCAATAATGGGTAATTCATTTATTCTTCTCGAAGAAAATGTTTTAAATCCCCGTATTATTTCTGAAAGAGAATATTTTTTTTCGCAGGACGGATTATTTTCAATTATGATGATTCCGTGAAAATGATTCGGCATTACAACGTGTGAATCCAAAACACAATTTCCGTAATGATTAGGGAGATCGTTCCAGCAGAAATCGACAATCCGCCCCCATTCATTTAAAATCATTCTGTGCTTTGAAACAGCACCAAAAAGGTTTGTTCTGTTTTTTACGCAAGCGGTTATGAAATAATAACCATCATTAGAATAATCGAAATCGGCATAACGAAGACGTTTGCGGTGTGGGAAATTGTTTTCCATTTTACCCCCATTAATATATTTATGTGGTATGGTTAGCAGGGATCGGTTCGAAACCGATCCCGACATGTCGGAAACAATCACGAAAAAAATAAATATAAAATATTTTATTTCATCAGAATTAATTTTTTTGTCTGCGAAAAATTATTTGCAGTAAGCCTGTATAAATAAACGCCGCTCGAAAATTTTAACGCGTTCCAGTTGTATTTGTAATTTCCTGCGTCTAATTCGGTATCGGCCAGCGTTGCAACGCTCCTTCCGAGCATGTCGAATATTTCCAGTTTTACTTTGCTTCTTTTGGGCAGCGAAAATTTAATTAATGTTTCCGGATTAAACGGATTGGGATAATTCTGAGAAAGACTGTAACTGTTCGGAATCACAGTTTCGTTTTCCACGCTAACCACTAACGGCTGAATTTTTAAATTATCAACTATCCAGCCCCATCCAACCGCCGCTTCGTCTGAATACAAATGAAACCGCACAAAAATAGTTTCTCCAGGATTGAATTTTTTTGTCATCGAAATAGTGTGATGAACGTAATTCGAGGAGGTCGGATTTGTGTTGCTGTTATAAAGGGAGAGCCAGCTTGCGTTTGAATTGCAGTCATATCCGTCTTCAAACGGAAGCCAGTTAATTCCGTCTCTGCTTCCTTCCAGCACAACATAATCCCAAAAGTTTAAATCGCCGAAAACTGCACCAAGGTCCCCCGGTTCAACTAAAGCGATGTCATCATATTCTATGGTTGCCAGCGAAGAAGCGGAACTGATTTTTATAGGCACCAATAAATTGTAATAATAATCGGTTGCTTCAGAATATGGGTGCGGAGAATTCAATGCACGGGAAGAAAATCCGGAAGGTGCCGTAAGGGTGTATCCGTTTCCGAAAAAATCATTTGTGTCTTCGTCAAAATAATTTGAATATTTTGACTGTGCCGCTTGAACCGTATGCATTTCGATATTTCTGAATGTAGATTTATACGGCACCCCCGATTTGTATGAAATAATCTGAACGCTCAAGGTTCCCGGTGTCGGAACAACATATTTTAGATTTATTTCTCCTATCGTTGATGAATTGATTTTATCTTTTCTGTTTCCTGCTATCCACACAACCGTCGAGTCGTAAACTGCGCGCAAGTTCGCAATTACGTTAAGAGCTCCGTCAACGCCCTGAGACAATCCTGTTATAAGAGGCGATAAAGTAACGGTCGGCGGCTTATACCCGCTTAATTCGGAAAGCGTTACAGAAAAAATTCCTCTGCCGTGTGTTGCAACCACAACCTGATCATCAACAATCCTCATCTTCCAAATGGAAACTGCGGGCAGGCCGTTATCTGCTAAATGCCAGTTGGCGCCTTTATCTGTTGATTCAAATAATCCGATCTCCGTTCCAGCCCAGAGTTTATCCGAATTTGGAAAAGCCAGCACACAGTACGTGGCAACATCGGGAAAACCGTTGCTGCTTGTTGAATTAGTGCCGAATCCGGAAATATCCTGCCATGTAGAACCGAGATTTGTTGTTCTTAAAATTTTAGGCGCGCCGGAAAAAGAATAGCACAAGTACGCAGTGTTCATATCGTCGGGATTGGTATCAATTCCGCTTAGTGTTCCCAGTGCGGGCAAATTTGCTTGATAGCTTAAAGAATCAAAAGTAACTCCGCCGTCTTTAGACACGTAAAGCCTGCTCTCGTTGTTTGTGAAGCGGTTTCCTGCCCAAACAACTTGAGGATTGGCTATGCTTACGGAGACGGGAATTGTGTTTCCGCTGAATGGTTTGGTGTTTCCGTTTGTAAGAGTTGTTAGTGCCCACGTTGCGCCGAAATCTTCGGAACGCCAGATTCCTTTTGAACCCGCGGCGTAAATTACATCCGGATCGGAATTTGATTTTGCTATTCTTGAAATGAAGGGGCCTTTTCCGGAACCGACATCATCGAGTCCCGCTGTTGCGCTTAACCAATTTATACCGCCGTCCGTCGTTCTTCTGAATGAGTTGTACTGGCTTCCGCCGATAATTTTTAACGGATCTTTATAATGCCAGCTCACATCAAATCCGTCTCCGCCTATTGCCTGACTATATATAGATTGATATCCAGGATTGTTGGCGGTCGACATCCAGGTGCCGTTATCCTGCGTTCCGCCTATATACTGACTGGCGCCCGGTTTTTTATCTACTCCGTAAAATTGGGTTGTGTTGTATCCGCCGTTAACTAAGTTGTTGTTGGTGGAATTTCCGCGCCACGTTGTTCCGCCGTCTGTAGAATATGAAATGCCGCCGTCATTCCCGTTAATAATCCAGAATGTTCCGGGAGAAATTGAAACAGGAGTTATGTTGTGATGATCAACATGAACGTACGGTTTTCCCGACGATCCGTATACATCGGTGATACGCGAAAAGTTAGCGTCTCTTGTAGTAGACGTCGCACCCGAAGAGAGTATCTCAACCTTCCAGAGATCAACTCCGCCAAGAAAAACAATTTTTTCGTTATCGGGATTAACAGCTATCGCATTGTCGTACCATCCCTGATCGCTGAGCCAGTTCTTTGTTTTTCCATCTGACGATTTAACCGTGTACCAATTAGCGCCTTTATTGTCGGAAACATATAACGCCGAGCCTCCGCTGATTTCTGAGCTGGCGTAAATGTAATTTGAATTTTTTGATGAGACGGCAATTTCAATTCTTCCTGAAGTTGTAAACGTGCTGGATTTGCTCCAATTCAATCCTCCGTCTGTAGATTTGAAAACCCCCTCATTATTTACCGTGCAATATTGAATTTGAAAATCGGAAGGATCGGCTTTTAAGTCTTGAATTCTTCCGCCGGTTGTTTTATTTGTAAACGTACTCTGTAACCAGGTTGATCCCCCGTCTGTTGATCTTTGGATTGTACTCTGGTTTGTGCAGGCGAGAAGAATATTTTCGTTTAAAGGATCAACGATTATTCTGTTTATGTTTCTGAATGCAGAAGATGTTGTTGAGCTTAATTGTGCCCACGTGTCCCCTTTGTCGGTCGATTTAAAAATTCCGGCTCCGTTAACAGCGTCAATATTATTAAAACCTTCTCCTGTTCCGCAGTAAATTATATTTGGATTTTTTTGCGATTGCACCAGCGACGTGGTTGCCAGATTGGGCATACTGCTGGTTCTGTTCGTCCAGCTTGCGCCCATATCTGTTGTTTTCCAGATTCCTCCTCCCACTGAACCGGCGAGCCAGGTTTTATGAAAAAGATCGGAAACGTCAACAACAATTCCCCTCGTCCTTCCGCTCACATTGCCGGGACCCCTTTCAATCCAGTTTAACGGAGAGGATTTGAACAACCTGCTTGCACTGCGCGATTTTTCCAATGCATTAATTATATAATTGTCCGGGTATTGCGGCGCTGTTTCTCCGGCTCTCGTTCGTATCTCTCTCTCAAATTCGGCAAACTTGTTCGGCTCGTCGAACTTATCTTCTTCCGCAGTCGCTTTCTTCACGGGAAATCTCTTTTGGATATTCAGGGCCGGTTTGTTCTTATAATACATCCTGAAAAACGGAGTGCTAAAATTTTGGGCAGGTGTTTCCTGGATTAATAATAAAACATTCCAAATAATTAACGCGGCAATAAAACGGGAAATATATTTTTTCATTTTTCTTCCTGATTAATTCTGTTTATTCAGATCTGATTTAATACCTGTCTTTGCGTTATAAAGATAGCCGGAAGGTTTGTTCTCGTCCGAAGCGGCAACCATTCCGGGCGTGATATTAACCTCTATAATATCGGAATCTTTCCAGCGGGCCTCTCCCCTGTCCGCCTCGTCTTCAAAAATAATTTTGTCTTTTGCAAAATCATATATGAAAAATGTGAGACGAGGAAACGGGTTTAAATTAGATTTCTTTTCCTGTTTAACAGAAATGGCAAAAGAGTGCTCTTTATTGAACAGAATCTGAAACGGGGAACCGAATTTTTCGGCCGATATTTTTTGAATCAGATCCAGCTTTTCATTTTCTGTCTTTAATGAACCGGCGCATCCGGCAGCGGATAAAGAGACAATGATTACAATAAAAAAATATTTTAACATTTCGCTTTCTCAATTATTTAGCAAAACCGCTCTGCTTTTCCATCCAAAATAATGCGGTGTTTCAATATTAACAAAAATTTTCAAGGATAATTCATTTTCTCTGATCTATAACACAGCGCAAATTATTTAAATGACCCGGCCGCAGATCAATCTAACCCTATATTAAAAGATCTCAATTCAAGCCGACATCTAAATATGTTGTTACAATGATTTATAAGAACTATTTTTCAGCGGAATATCGAAAGGAATTCAGCTATGTATAATGAAAAACCGGAAGTTGGTACAATCGGCTGGACAGACCTGACCGTTTCTAACGCGGAAAAGATTCGTGATTTTTACAGCAAAGTTACAGGATGGAGACCAATGCCAATCTCTATGGGCCAGTATGATGATTATGTTATGAATACGCCGGAGACGCAGACAAGCGTGGCCGGAATATGCCACGCGAGGGGAGAGAATGAAAATCTTCCGGCGCAGTGGCTCGTCTACATTACTGTCGAAAATATTAATGAGAGCGTGAAAAAATGCAAATCACTCGGCGGAAAAATTATTACTGAACCAAAAAATTACGGAGATGTTGGATTGTTCTGCGTGATAGAAGATCCGGCGGGCGCCGTTTGTGCTCTCTTTGAAGCAAAATAATTTATAAGAGGCCCATTTGAACGGGGATGAAATAAAAAAAATAGAAAACACTTTTAGAGCATCCGATTCTCACGACGAGCTGTTTGACGCATTTCAGAATGCTCTTAAAATTAATCTGTCGGATATTGGCGTGTATAAAATTTTAATAGCCAATCCCGCTCTTTCTCCCGATGAAATAAAAATGTTTACCGAAAAATTGATAAAGGAATATTCCTCTCACGCATTCGATCTTTTAATGTGGAGCGGAAAAATATTTGAGAATAAACCGGAGCTTTATAACCAGCCGGAGGAAGCACTCAAGTATTACAGCCGGGCATGGAACGATAAACCAACTTCATCAACACCTCTTCTAAAAATTCTTAATCTTTATAATTATGACATTCAGCTTTCTTCCAACAAAACGATAATAGATCTTGTGGAAAATTCTGTCGCGGCGGTTGACGACAAAAGCCGGGTTTACTACGCATTGTCCGATCACTACAGAAAAACAGGAGATAAAATGAGAGAGATTAGATATTTCGCGCTTGCGGAAAAAGCTTCCGAACGGGAAAATCTTTAATCATACCGGAACCTGAAGCCGCTATAACCGGAACGCAATATTCCTTAATAATAGTAGCCGATTGTAAAATAGAAGAACGTTGGACCCCAAACAATGGCGTTGTTGGCAAGAGTGTTAATGAAGTAAAAACTTTTTCCTACAGAAAAATCCGCAGGACCTATGGGCGTGTTGAATGAAAGTGTTGCGCCCACCCCGTGCTTCAGATCTTTAAAGCTGATATGCTTTCTTTCTTCCCATATGGAGCCAAGATCATAACGGGCTTTAAAATATGTATCAAAAAATAATTTGAAAGGAATTTTATACCTGTATTCGAGAGAAGCAAGAAATATTTGTCTGCCTCGGAATTCGTTTTCCCGCAAACCGAAAAAAGAATTCTGCCCTCCGAGCGAAAATTGCTGGCTTAGCGGAAGAGTTTCATCTCCCGATCCTACAACCGCTCTTACACTGAAGGTGTTTATGCTTCTGTAGCTTATTATGTTTTTGTAGTCAAAATAAAATTTTGTGTAACCAACATCTCCGCCCAATGCTGTCTGAGCGGTTTCATAATATCCCTTTACCAGAAATCCGACGGTGGGATAAGGATATTCATCCTGCGAATCGATAGAGAGAGAAACACGCAGACTGGAAATATCTTTTTTATAGGTTGGACCGGTATAATCAAATTTGTTTTTTATTTCATCCCGCTGGTATTTCGCCTCAACCAGCACATTCCCGAATTTTTCAACCTGCGCGCCTATTCCGAATGAACCGCCGTAATAGATTTGTCTGTATTCGCCCGTCTTGCTTCTGGAGAACCGGTTTACCGATTTAACGGAATCGTTTCTGTAAACATTCACATCGTTGAATTCGTGAAAAGCGCGAACTTTGTATGTGAAGTAAGAATCGAATACGCGATTGGCTTTCTGTTCCACGCTGAACGATCTGTTGCGCGAACCGCCGGATAGCGTAGCTCCGATCTCCGTTCCTGTCCCGTTGAAATTCTCGTCCCGAAGATCCAGAGACGCTTGCGCTAAATTTTCGTTGTCGAAGCGGAGACCGAACCTGATAACGTTCGAAATTTTTTCCGCCACTTTTAAGTGCAGCTCGTTGAGACCGTCTTTCGGAATTACAGACAGTTCGATCTGGTCGAACAGATTTGTGCTGCGCAGATTTGTAAGTCCCCGTTCTGCCAGACTGTATTTAAAAAGATCTCCGCGGTTCAGCGGGAATTCTCTGGAAATAATTGTTTCTTTTGTTTTATAATTTCCCTCCACAATCAGATCGGAAATTATTCCCTCGCTTAAGTTGATTCTAAGCTCTCCGGTTTCTCTGTTAAAAGAAATTTTTTCGATTCTTGCCAAAGATGATCCGAGCCGCTTATACATTCTTAAAAGACTCAGCGCCGTGTTTAATGTTTCATTCGGATTAAAGGGCTTATTCATTAATTTAGAAGTTATCGCAAGCGCCTTAACCATATTTGTATCAGACGCGCCCTCGATGTTTATCAGCTTTACGGTTTCCCGCGAAACGGGAATTAATTTAATAAATGTTTTTTCACCGCTTTCAGTGAGCTCAACAGAAAGATTCTCCCAGTCCCCCTCTTTGTAAATTTCATAAAGCCGATAGAGCAGTTCTGCGGAAGAGACGGAGTCTTTTACAGCAAGATTTTCAAAATATTTTTTTTCAAGATCAGAGGCGTCGGTAGATAATGAAATATTTTTAAAAATTTTATTCTCCGACGAAAGTTTGGCTGTAAATCTCCTTTGAAACTCAGAGGCGATTTTTTTTGCCGCCGGTTTTGCGGCTTCATAACCGGCCTCAATAATTTTATCGAGGTTCGAAAAATCTGTATTCTTCCTTTCCAAAAGATCCGGCCGAATTATAAAATCGGCTTCCTTCAATTGCCGATCATTTAATATCTTCATGGGAATGCTTACAAGTTGATCGGCTATATTCCACGGAACATTTAATTCTTTTTCAGGATAGAGAGGGCTGGAGGCATCAACGGCAATTGCTATATCCGCACCAAGCGAACGCGTCTCTTTTACCGGAATGTTTGCCACAATTCCGCCGTCGACCAAAAAGAGAGAATCTCTTTTCACGGGAGGCAGAAGAAGAGTCACGCTCGAACTGGCCCTCATTGCGAGGCCGAGCGGACCTTTATCTATTAAAACTTCATTGCCGCTTATCAGATCCGCGCTTACCGCCCGGTACTTGCAGATAAAATTATCATAATTGTAATCGGATAGAATTGGAGCGTTGATAGAGAGAAGATTTAAGTCGTTTGCCGCACGCTGCCCGGAACTTATAGATGTGGGAATAATCGGATTCAGTCCGTCCATCCTTAATGAAATGATGGCCCGATCTTCGGAAATTTTCTGATCGACAAACAGGTCGTTTCTTTCGGTCTGTTTGGATGAAAAAAAATCCTCCCAGCCCGTGTGTCTTATGAGCGAATCTAAATCGCTCAGAGAATATCCTGCCGAATATAGTCCTCCCACTATGCTTCCCATGCTTGTGCCTACAATAATATCCACGGGAATATTTTCCTCTGCAAGAGCGCGGAGAACGCCGACCTCTGAAATTGAACGCGCGCCGCCTCCGCTTAAAGCGAGTCCTACTTTGGGAAGCGCCGTGTGAATTTTAGTCGTTAATCCGAATGGAAGTTTTTTTTCTGTGAGGTCTAATTTTAAAACCGTTTTGTTCTGTGCCGCGAGATTTACGAAGAGAAGAGAAAAAAGAAAAATATATTTGGCGGAACGATTCTTCATCAAATAAATATTTCACCTCTTTAAGACCGCGCGGAATAAAATGCGCGGTCCGTTTAGCGAGATTTCCGGTTTTATTTTCTTTTCTGAGCCGCTTTTCTCTGTTCCTGTGCCTGTTTTTCAGCCGCCTCAAGCATGCGCGCCATGTATCCCTTTTTCTTGTTCGCCTTTTCCACAGGCACCAGCTCCATTCCGTCATGCTTGTGGTTAACATAATATTGCTGCGCAATTGTCAATAGGTTGAACATGAAATAGTAAAGATTCAATCCGGAAGGAAAACTCATAAACATCACGGTCATCAATACGGGCATCAGATAAACAAGCGCTTTCTGCGTGGGATCTTTTACAGTCATCTTCTGCTGGATGAACATTGTTATTCCCATCATTAAAGCCAGCCCGCTTATTATGTCTACATTGAACAGCGGTATCTTGAACGGAAGTTTGTATATGATATCCGGCGAAGATAGATTTTTAATCCAGAGCATAAAAGGCTGCTGGCGGATTTCAATGGCTACATTGAACAAGCTCCACAATGCTATCAGTATCGGCATCTGAAGCAGCATCGGCAGACAGCCGCCCATAGGATTTATTCCGTAAGTGGAATAAAGCTTCATCGTTTCCTGCTGAATCTTCTGCGGGTTGTCTTTATGCTTCTCCTTCAGTTCATTTATTTTCGGCTGCAGAAGCTGCATCTTCTTCATCGATTTCATGCTCTGCCGCGTGAGCGGATGAAGGGCAAATTTTATTATTATCGAGAAGATGATTATTACTATTCCGAAATTTGAAATGAAGCTGTGCAAAAATCTGAAGAGAGGAAGAAGAATGTATTCGCTTATTGGGCGTATAACAAATTTCAAACCGAAGAAACTTCCGAAATCAAAAACAGTCTGAAAATTCTTGCCGTAAGATTTTAATACCGAATAATCGATCGGCCCAAGATAAAGCGTGAAAGAATCTTTCTGGTATTTCTGCCCCTTAAACGGCATCTTAAGACTGGCGCTGTACACTTCTCTAACGCCCTGACTGTTCTGATAATGATTTCCTACAAAGTAAGCACCACCTTCGCTGTTCGGCGAATCGGGAGACAGAATCATCGCAAAATATTTGCTGCGGATCGAGATCCAATCAACTTTTCCGTTTATGTCTTTTTCTACTTTTTCGCCAATCTTTGTTGCGTCAACAGTTACCTGTTCGTCTCCGGAATATGCGCTTGCGCTTGCGTGATTTGCTTCGTCAACAGAATTTTCTTCCAGAAAATTTATTCCGTTCGACCACTCAACATCGTATCTGTAGCTGCTTATTACATCATCCATCTTTTCCATTTCAACGTCGATCTTCGATGCGTAGTTGTCTCCGAAAAATTTGAAATCTTTCCTTATCGATTTGCCGTCGCTGGTTGTGAAACTATATTTAATTGTAAGAGAATCTTTTCCGCTGACTTTGTAATAATAATTGGATGCGTCTGAAGTAAAATCAATCTGGGACGTGTTTATTTTCTTTCCGTCTTTGGTAACAAAGATAATGTTGAAATCGCCCCCTTCTTTCTGCGTGTTGACAAGCTGGACGTGCTGGTTGTAAAAATTTGTATCGCTAACCTGATTGTGATACCAGGTTTTGTATTTCTTTATAAAATATCTTCTGATCTTTGCGCCGCGGCTGGTGAGTTCAATCTTTGCAAGATCTGTTTCGATCGTTATTATTTTTTCATTTAAAACTTTTCCGGTAAACTGGTTTGGTTCTTCCTGCGGCTTGGGAGTCTCTTTCTCTTTTACTGAGGCGGTGTCTTTCTTTGCTACCAAAGTGGTTTCCGCTTTTTTCTTCTGAGGCGGCTGGGGTGCCGGCGAATTAAAATAAAGCCAGGTTATTAAAACAACTCCGATCAATATGAACGCAATAGATGTATTCCTGTCCATTCTTCTTCCTGTCTCTTGTCGCCGCAAAGCGGGGACTGGTTCAATTAAAAAATTTGCCGATCAGTTTAATCAACCGGATCAAAGCCGCCTTTGTTAAATGGATTGCATCTTAAAATCCGCCACGCTGCTTTTATTCCCCCTTTAAATGCGCCGTATTTTGTAATTGCCTGTACCGCATACTCGGAACATGTCGGATAAAACCGGCACGAAGGTGGAAAGAGCGGCGAAATCAATTTCTGATACAGCTTTATTAGTCCAACCAGAAGAAACCGCATTTTAAATTTTCGCTTTAATCTGATTTATTAACTCCACAATTTCCGGCAGCACTTCTTTTAAAAAAATTTTTTTCCGGTTCGTCTGATTTACACTGTTGGGAGAGAATGCAATTAACAGACTCGCATTTTTAAATTCGACCGATTCATATAGAGCGCCTTTATTCAGGCGGAACGATTCTCTGAATAGGCGCTTTACGCGGTTTCTCCAAACGGCGTTTCCGCTCTTTCTTGAAACAGCAAAAGCTGCTTTAATTTCATTCTTATCAGAGTTCCTTTGAATGAAAAAAACAGCTTTGAATTTTTTAGAAGAAGAAAACGCTATTTCTCCGCTCGAATAAAGTAATTCGAATTCGTTTTTGCTTTTGATTCTTTCTTTAGAAGAAAGACCAAACCGTTTCAATTATGCTTCGTCGCTGACAGTTAATTTTTTTCTGCCTTTTGCTCTTCTGCGTGCGAGAACTTTGCGCCCGTTTGCGCTCGACATTCTCTCGCGGAATCCGTGTTTATTTTTTCTTTTTGTTCTGCTTGGTTGAAAAGTACGCTTCATTTTTATACCTAATACATTTGAAAGTGGGCAAAATTACGGAATTTATGGGTAATTACCAAGGATTGAGCCGGTTTTGGATAAGTTTTATTCGAATTTGGGACTAAAATGGTTTAAAGGAATAGGGCGGATATCCCAGTGAACAGACCAGCCGAGTACCATTCACCAAAATAACCGCCGCCATCAAGAAAGCTTTGTTTGTCTTTCCTTAAAATAAGAGGGTGCTTATTTTCTATATATAACACAATCTTAATGCCAATCCAGAACCGGCTTTTTACTCAAAAACACAGGCATTCTTAGAAAAAAATGTTTCACAATGAGCCCGTTTATTAAAAAGAGCCACTATTTAAAAAGAAAAATCCCGCCGTCGCGGGACTTTTCAGATCCACCCTCTTAATACACACCCGTTTACTTCATCAAGATCATTTTTTTGCTGATGTTAACTTTGCCGCCGCTAAGTCTGTAGATGTAAACGCCGCTGGCTATCTTTGAAGCATCGAATGTAGTCTTGTGAACTCCGGCTGTTAATTGCCCGTTGATTAAGCTTGCTACCTCTTCTCCAAGTATGTTGTATACTTTTAAGTTGTATACTCCGTTTTCCGGTATCGAAAATTGAATTGTCGTTGTAGGATTGAACGGATTAGGATAGTTCTGTTCAAGTTTGTATTCGGTTGGAATAACGGCATTGTCTTCTACTCCCGTTGTTCCGTTGCTGCTTTCTATCTTGAACAGCTTTCCTTCCTTGGTTCCGATTATAAGATCGCTTGAAGTCTGATTGACCATCATTGCGCTTACGCCGTTGCCGCTCATTCCAAGCGATGTCCATGTTAATCCGTTGTCGGAAGAAACATAAACGCCGTTAGTAAGAGAGCTAACATAAATTTTTCCGCCGAGATCTACAGAGATCGAATATACAAACGATATGTTCAGCGAAGTAACTTTTGTAAATGTAGTGCCGCCGTCTACTGATTTGTAAAGACCGTCACCGTAAGTTCCCGAGAAGACCACCGAACTTGTTGAATTCAAAGACCATACGAACGAATATCCGCCGGTTAATTTTAACCAGCTCTTTCCGTCCGTGCACTTAAATAATCCGCCGCCTACTGTTCCCGCAAAGACCGTTCCGCCAGATGTAACGGTTAGAGTCTGTACGGTCATGTAATTTTCTATTCCTGAATTAATCTGAATCCATGTGTCACCGTTGTTTGTGGATTTATAAACACCAGATCCCCAGGTTGCAGCGTATATTATTCCGTTATAAGAAACGATAGAGTGAACATCCTTTCCTGAAAGTGAAGTTAATACCCAAGATGTTCCATTGTATTTGTAAACGCCCTGTTCTGTTGCCGCAAATATAAATCCGCCGCTTATGTTCAAAGACCAGATGAAAGATACATTCATTCCGGTGTTTATAACCACCCATGTTTTTCCGGAGTCGGTTGATTTGTAAATCTTTCCGCCCCATGTTCCGGCGTAGATGGTTCCGCCTGTTCCGTATGCGAACGAATAAACAATCTCGCCAGGACCGAAAGAAGAAATGTTGGACCAGTTAGTTCCGTTGTTGCCGGTGCTTCCTGTATTGCTTGAAGCGTTTGTCGCATTTACTGTTGCGCTTGCTGAATTATTGCTCTGAACCGGATCGGTAACAGAACTTGCTGTTACAGTAGCAATGTTTGTGATTTTTTTGTCTATAGGTATCTGACCGCGGAAATAAACACTGTTAAACTGACCCATTCCGGTTAACGATTTGCAAATCATTTGACCGTTAATAACGCCTGCTTCAAAATTAACAGCGGCGAAAGGAGCTAATACAGAACCTGTAATGTCTATTCCCCGGATGGTTAATGATGTCGCCTGATAGAAATTGAAGAGCACGTTTGTTGTTGATGTGCCTGTTACTGTTAATCCTCCCTGCCAGGTTAAAGTTGTACCATTAATGTTTACTAGTACAACAGAACCGTTTGGAACATTGATTGCAACGTTGGTTGCCAGAGAAAGATCTGAACCATTTACTGAAAATACATTCAAATACGGATCCGATCCGTTAAGATTTATTCCGCCCCACTGCAATGTTGTTGTGCCGGTGGCTGCTTTGGCCGATAAAGTTGTAGATAAATTTTCTAAATAAGTTTTTGCAGCAGCAAAATCTATAGGATCATCTTTGCGTAAAACTCCGCCCGTAATGCTTACGGCATCGATAGGAAGATTTGTTGAGTGTCCGTAAACAACGTTTCCGTTATAGATTGCGCCGCTTGTGTATGTTAAATCGTTTCCTACAATCAAAACATCACCGCTGTTTGCCGGGAGCTGATCGCCAACGCTGTATAACGAAAACTGTGCATTGTGTCCTACAGCGACTTTTCCCTGTGTGTCGGATGACGGCTGGCTGGCATCTTCAAGAACAAAAAGGTTGTACTCTTTTGCCGGACCCAGATCTATCGAAGAACCATTTACTTGTCCGCAGTCAACTTTAACAGTAACGGTCAAAGTTGCAAAAGCGCCGTTCGCAAGTGTGCCGACATTCCAGATGCCGTTGGCCGATGTATAAGTTCCCTGTGATGCGGTGTAAGAAATATAATTTAATCCGTTTGGTAAAAGGTCTGTTACCTGAATTCCGTTAGCTGTATTCGGACCTAAGTTTGTAGCTTTGATTGTGAATGTAACATTCTCATCACATTTTGGATTTTGATTGTCTACTGTCTTTTCAATTTTTATGTCTGCCTTTTCGTCGCAGATTATATTTACGGTTAAACTGCTTTCGTCTGTTACGACGGCATAATTTACAGAGCTTGTAACGCAGGTTAAAAATCCGTTATCAACGGTGCCGTTGTCAAAGTTTTCGTTCATTGCAGTTGCTGCTGCTGTAAATTGGCTCAACGAATAATTTGTGCTTCCTCCGCCGAGCGCAGCATTTGCTAATACTAGAAATTGATTTACGGTCATTCCGGCAAAATCGCCGCTTGCAATAATAAGATCACCCAGCTTAGTGGAATTTGTTCCCAACACACCTGCTTCATTGAACTTAACTGCCAGAGTAAGAGAAACTAAATGTCCGGCCAATGTATTTGATACTGTAGTTCCGGGATTGATATAGTTTTGATTTAACTGAGCCGGGGCTCCTGAAGATGGCAAAAATTCTTGAACAGCTGCTGCGCTTGTAAGTTTAATAGTATAAGTTCCGCCGACAGTTAATCCGTTCGGGAATACGGTTGAAAAATATTGATCTCTAATTCCGCCGGGAACGCTGTTCGAAGGACTGCCCCAGCCGCCGGGTGTGAATGTTGTGAATCCCTGCGTGTTGCATTCTACTGTTGAACCGTCTGTTGGATGCCCTTCTGCGCGCACTGTGTTTGTTAATTGTCCGCAGTCTTTATCGCTGGTTATGTATGTCATTGTAAAAGTTAACGACTGTCCCGGATTCAAAACATCAATATGCTTGATTAAATGATTTCCTGCGGGATTAAGCATCGCATCGAATACATCTACTCCCTTCAACTGCAGATCGCCGCAGTTTTCAACCTGGAATGAATATGTAATAGTTTCGCCTTTGGTGTAAGAAGATTTATCGGAAGATTTAATTATGCTCACGCAGGTCTTATAATAACCGAAGCTGATTGATAAATCATCATTGCAGTTCAATGTTGTGTTTACGGATGCGCTGCTTTTTGAATACCATTTCGTTTGTGCCGTGCTGTAGAATACTCCGCCGGCGGCAAAATTGCTTGTGCCTAAACGAACTGTGTATGTTCCGTTCGATAAATTAATGAAAGAATATTTTCCTGTAATATCGGTTGTCGAGGTTGAGATTAAAGTTGAACCGCTTAACAACTCAACAACGACTCCTGCGATTCCAGATTCTCCCGCATCCTTAATTCCATTTCCGTTTACATCATGGTAAACATAGCTGCTGATAATATCTCTGCATTCATTCGGACATTTGAGAAAATTTTTGTTTACCGTACCATTGTCAAAATTTTCGTTGATACTTGTCGCTGCGGATGTGAATTGACTTAATGAATAGTTTGTGCTTCCTCCGCCGAGCGCAGCGTTTGCAAGCGCCAGAAAGTCATTAACAGTCATTCCCGTGAACGTTCCGGTTGCAATTAACAGGTCGCCAAGTTTTGTAGGATTTGTTCCGAGAACTCCAGCTTTGTTGAACTCAACTGCGAGTGTAATCGAAACTAAATGACCCGCTAAAGTATTTGAAAGCGAGCTGCCCGGATTGAGATAATTCTGAGTTAAGCTGGCCGGTGTTCCGCCGGAGGGAAGAAAATCCTGAACGTTCTGAGCGCTTGTAAGTTTCAGAGTATAATGTCCGCCGACAGTTAATCCATTTGGAAACACAGTTGAAAAATACGTGTCTCTTATTCCGCCCGGAGTGCTGTTTGAGGGGCTTCCCCAACCGCCCGGTGTAAATGTTGTAAATCCATTTGTATTGCAATCTGAATTGTTGGTCTGTGCGAATACATTTACGGATAACAATAATACGACTGCGAAAGCAAAAAGAGCTTTCATTAAAATTGTTAAACGACTATTCACTTTCGGCTCCTGATATTGATAAGTAATGGTGGAGTTAGTGCAATCAGAATGCCATAAAATGATTGGTTTTTGGCCTAAAAAAGCAGGATTTCCTGAGTTAAAAATTAGCTGATTGTCCCAAAATGATATTGGAAATTGATTTTGAGTCAGAGATTCTAGCGGCTTTAATTTCTTTTTTTATAAGAAATTAGGTGGATATTAAGAGATCTTTTTGATTAGGACCGGGTAATTGAAAGCTGTTGATTTAGGGGATTCAAAAAGAATGGTGCGATAGGTTAATTTTTTGTTGATCAAATCTCATTTGCGAACAGATTAAGCAGAAGGGAGTTTCTAATTTCCTGAATGATAATATGCTGCGGGTTATTAAAAAATTACCTTTTGATTAACAGAGCTACATTTTCGATATGATAAGTGTGCGGGAACATGTCGACCGGGCGGATCTTTATCAATTCGTATCCGCCTTCGTTAAGAAGTTTAATGTCTCTTGCCTGGGTTGCCGGATTGCAGCTGATATAAACTACTTTTGTGGGATGCAAGTCCACTATGTCTCTGATCGTTTTGGGATTCATGCCGCTGCGCGGAGGATCTGCTATAATAACGTCGGGCTGCGGAATCTTTCTCTCTCTTATAACCGGCAGAAATGATCTGTTAAGGTCTGCGAGTATCGGCTCAAAATTCAAGACTTTGTTAAGCTCTATATTTGCTTTCGCATCTTCAATCGCCGGTTCAACGCTTTCAAATCCGAAAATCTGTTTCACATTTTTTGAAATAAAAATTGGAATTGTGCCCGCACCGGAATAAAGATCATAGACGGTTTCGTTCCCCTTGAAATCGGCATATTCGAGCGCCGTTGAATAAAGCCGCTCTGCCTGGGAAGTATTTGTTTGAAAAAAGGAGTTCGCGCTTATTCTGAATTTCCAATCGCCGATTAGATCATAAATGAATCCCGCGCCATACGAAACAATTTCATAATCCCCGTAGGCTACCTGCGACAGTTTTTTATTAATGTTGAAAATGATTGTGGTAATCTCCGGAAAACGGGAAAGGAGCTCGGATTTATATTGTGTGAACAAGCGTTCGTTTTCTTCAGAGACTACCAGATTTACCATGATTTCGTTTTTCAAAAACGACTGCTTTATGACCAGATTTCGTAAAAAACCGGTGTGTTTTTGGGCAGAATAGGGTGAAATCTGCTCATTTTTGAAAAAGTCGCGAGTGAAGTTTAATATGCCGTTACTGGTCTCTGATTGCAGATGGCAACCGTCAATATCCAGCACTTTATCGAACATACCGGGAATATGGAGTCCAAGCGCAAAATTCTTATCGGCCACTTCCTGCATCGAACTGATCTCGGATTCACTGAGCCACCTTTTATCTGCGAATGAATACTCCATTTTGTTCCGGTAAAAAAATGTCTTAGCGGCCGGTACTATCGGCTCGATTTCAAAATTTTTAAAACCGCCGATCCTTTCAAAAATATCTTTCACCTGCTCTTCTTTAAAATGAACCTGCTGGGCATAATCTAAATCCTGAGCTTTGCATCCTCCGCAAACGCCAAAGTATTTGCATTGCGCCTTAATGCGAAGCGGCGATTTGGCGAGCAATTCTTTTATAACAGCCTCGGCATAAGCGGATCTTACTTTTCTTATCTGCGCAATTACTTTATCTCCCGGATACGAGCTATCAACAAAGATTACAAATTTTTTGGAAGCGGCTTCATCCGCCGGGTTTGCTTCTCTTATTATTTTGGCAATCCCCTTTCCCTCAAAGGCATAACCGGTAATATCCAATTCCAGAAGATCTCCCTTCTTCATGATTGGACCTTTTGGAGAAGCATGGTAACGAATCCGATATATTTATCGCCCCCAAGATTCAGATAGGCATTCGATTCGTGGCTCAGTTTATTGAGAATCTTTTTATAGTAACTCTTTTCCGAATTGGAAAGAGAATCCACAGACTTGTCGAGCAAACGCGAGCTGTGCAGGTAATAATTTTTCAAAGTATGCGTAAGATTTTGTTTTACAAGAACCGTTAATTTTCTTTCGATATAATATTTTTCAAGATCTTCTATAAATAAAGGAAGCAGGTCGGAAGAATCGAATATATCTTGAACGAAAGGGGGATAATCTTTTCTGAGGGTTACAAGTTCGCCGACGCACAATGATCCCTCCGGCTTTAATATGCGTTTTATCTCCTTCACAATTTTATTTCTCTTTGTCGAAGAGACGGACGCTTGCGCATAGACCAGATCGAATGATGAATTGTCAAAATCGGTTACTTCAAATTCCATCATCCGCACAGTAATTCTTTCCGAGTTTTCCAGCAGGAGCTTGGAATTCAGTAATGAATCATAATCCTCAACTATCAGATCAATCTTTGCATTAAAATGGGAGGAGAGTTCTTTCGAGATCTCTTCGCAGCCGGATCCGATTACCAGTATGCTTTGGGCGGCAGATTTAAAATTGTTTAGTAGAAATTCGAGCTGCCTCTCAAGTCCCGGCAATAAATAGTTTTCTGTTTTCATTGCGCAAAGATAAGAAAAGCATAATAGATTATTGTATCTGCACTTTTTAAATAAGACTATTTTGCCAAAACCATCTTTTTCGTGATTGCAGATCCGCCCGATTTTAATTGATAAAAATAAACTCCCGACGAAAGAGAATAAGAGGAGGCGCTTAAATTATAAGTATGCGCGCCTGCCTCTTCAAACCGGTTTATAAGCACGCATATCTCCCTTCCAACCAAATCGAAAATTGAAAGCTTTACTTGTCCCGATGAGGGAATTGAGTAATTAATTATTGTTTCGGGATTGAACGGATTGGGATAGTTTTGAGATAAACTATAGCTGTTTGGAATTTCTTTTGACTGATCAACACCCGTTGACACACTGTATGAAAAATCTGCAAAAACCGGCAGATGATCCGACGCCAATATAGCGGCGCTGCCAACAGAAAAATCGATGAACCAACTGTTTCTTCCGTCGATAACGGATTTTGCAAAATGATTCCAGTCATTCCCAAAAATACTAAATGAGTTCTGGGAGTAGTCTATGCCACCGTAATCTTTAAGAGCCTGTGAATATAGGATCATATCCAACCGCGTTGTTAACATACTGGGTGAGCTTGAGTGTGTATATGCAAAATCCGGGTTGTTTGTCCAATTGCCAACAGCATTCAAAGGATCGTAAAAATATCCAGGAGTTGATTGGTCCAGCAATTTTTGAAATGCCGGCTCGGCGGAAGTAAAAATATTAAAGTCTCCCGCAACTATATAATTCTCGCTGGGTTTCATCTTGGCGGTTCTTTCTCTTAACGAAGTTGCGGCGCTCAATCTTCTTGCGGTTTCATAATCATACGCTTTAAAATGTGCGCCGAATATTGTTAGTGTATCTGAACAATTTTTCGGAACGAACTTAAATTCTGCTATCGGCCGTGTATCTGCCGTTATCATGCTGGATCCCAAATAAGTAAAAAGAGAATCCACATAAAAAACCGCGCATTCGTTTCCGGTCCCCCAGATAATATTTACTTCTGTCGACGCTTTATACCCGGCGGGCATAACGTCCGACAAAAATTTTTGTACCGCATTCGAGCCGTCCAATTCCACTGCCACAAGAATGTGGGGATTGAATTGACCGATTACAGTTTTAAAAGCCGCCGTAACATTTGACACATTCGAGACATTAGGAAATCTTTTCACGTTGTAGGATGCCACTCTGAAAGTCGATTGTGAATAGAGAATTGACGAAATCAAAAAGAGAATTGGAATAATTTGTTTTTTCAATTTTATGTCCGGTTTTTAATGGGGTGATAAATTATTTTATTCATTTTTCAAGGAGCAAATAAAACCGTTGTCAAAATAGTAACAATATTTCTTTAATTCTCCAGTCGGTTTCGGGCCGGCCCGAGAAGATAAAAAGCCATACCGGAATAGCGGGCACTTTTTTATTTTTCTTTTTGTTATTCTTAAGTTGATTAAAATTAACAAACTGTTTTTAAATATTATATGAACACAAAAATCGCTTATATCATTATTTCTTTTCTTCTTCTTTCCTGCGGCGAAAAATTGCCGGTTGTAGATAAACTGGGAGATGCGAAGCATACTCTTGTAAATCAGAACGGAGAAAAAATTGTCTTCCCCGATTTTTTAGAGGGCAAAACGGTGGTGATGAATTTTATTTTTACAAACTGCCCGGATATTTGTCCGTTGAGTACAAATAATATGCGGCTCATTCAGGAAAGAGTGAAAAAGGAAAAATTGAAAAACATAGAATTTGTTTCTCTCAGTTTCGATCCCGAATCCGACACTCCCGAGGCTCTCTCAAAATTTGCGGCAATAAGAAACCTGGACCTGAGCAACTGGACATTTCTTACCGGTGAAAAATCAGCTACCGATTCCATAATTAATAAAGCGGGGGTAATGGCCGTTCCATCAGATTCAACAACTCTTAAAAGCGGGAAAAAAATAATCTACTTTATTCACACGGATAGAATTCAGCTGATCGACTCTGACAAAAGAATAAGAAAAAATTATAAAGGCAGCACTATAAATGTTGACGAGATTGTAGACGATTTGAAAAGCCTTCAGTGAGCTTAATTAAAATGTTAAATGAATCAAGAAAAAACAGGATGAAAAAAATAATTATAGCAGTCTCGTTAATATTTGTTGCCGGAATAATTTATCCTCAGCAGAAAAATCATAAATGGATTCCGGTGGAGATTAAAAATGCCTGGGCGCGCCCCGGATCAAAAGAGGCGAGTTCTGCAATCTATTTCAGCGTGATAAACAAAAACGGAAAAGCGGATACGCTTTTAAATGTTAAAAGCCGCATCGCGGAAAAAACAGAACTGCACGAAAGCTTCAGGAAATCCAACGATAGAATAGGAATGCGGCAGGTGAAATTTGTTCCTGTCCCCGCAAATTCAAAAACAGAATTTGAGCCGGGAGGATCTCATGTAATGCTTGTCAATCTTTTTAAAGATCTCAATTCCGGCTCGTCAATAGAAGCTACCCTAAACTTTAAATATTCCGGAAAAATAAAAATTAAACCTGTCGTGGAAGACAAATAAAATTATTTACCGGTCCCTTCTTGGAAACAAAAGCGCCTCGTCTTTTGCTTTTGCTTTCGCCCACCAATCGGCAGGAATTATCTTCCAGTTATTTAAAACTTTTGGCTCTACATTTTTTTTCTGTTCAATCCATTTCATCATATAAAAACGTAGATCTTTTCCGGTTGAAGCGGAGATTCTTTTTACGAGATCATCTTTGGGAATCTTTGCCCCCTCAACCAAGTGCCCGCCGCCGCCGTTTCCCCTGTATGAATTTACGGCGACTTTGTATTTTTTATCTAATTTGAACGGCGCACCGCCAGAGAAGGATATGATTGCAACCCTTTCTCCAAACGGCTTGGAGAGATCTACGGTGTAATTGATTCCTGCGGCGCAGTCGAAATTATAAAACGGAACCTTTAATAGAGGAGTTTTATTCCTTTCATTCAGTTTGACTTCTCCTTTTTCATCGAGCTGGAAGTTGATCATGTGGTCGTTTTCGCTTTTCATCTGATTGAACCAGAGATTGCACGAATACTCCAAATAATTTTTTATCTCCGCTCCCGTCAAGGTCATTGTATACAGGAGATTTTCATATCTGTAAAGATTGAACATATCGCCCACGGTTATTTTGCCCTCTTTTATTCTGGAATCAAATGAGAGGGGAGCAGTAAAAGAAACATCGGCCTTGGTAAGATCAAGCTGAACTGTATTTATGAGATCTGAAAAAGCGGAAGGTCCGAATATTGATTCCGAAGAGGAAATGCCGGCCGAGAAGCCGCCGATTGTTCTCCCCACATATTTATTCACTTCTTCAAAAGCGTAATTAAATTTTTTCAGAAAATCTTCGTCGGCTTTGAATTTGTTCGACCCGACAATTTCTCCGGTTATATTTTTCTGCCACAAATTATTTTCTTTGTCGAATGTGAGAATGCAGTTGGCTACCGCAGCGTCTCTTGCGGAATTAACTCCGCCAAGAAGAAGAACCGTTTTCTTTTCGGAATTAGTTACGCTCATATTCCAGCCGTGGTGATCGTGGCCTACAAACACAACATCAAATCCAGGAACGCGTTCGGCAACAAGGCGCGCGGCGTTCTCGTTTTTTGGAGTTTCGGAATTCTGACCGCCGTATTTTTCATCTATCCCCGCGTGGAAAAGGCCAATAAGCAGATCCGGTTTCTCTTTTTCGTTTATAACCTTGACCCATTTTTTTGCGGTCTCAATCATGTCCAAAAATTCCATGCCGTCCCAAATTTTGGGCGGCAGCCAATTAGGAATTGCCGGAGTGATTAAACCGAGTACGGCAATTTTAATCCCCTCTTTCTTTATGATTGTGTACGGCTTGAAATATTGCTTTCCGGTTTTTTTATAAACTGCATTTGCTGCCAGCCACGGAAATTTGAATTCTTTATTTACCCGATCATAAACCGGATGACCGGTTTCAATGTCGTGATTGCCCACCGCAGCGGCATCGTATTTCATGTAATTCATTATCTCCGCCCAAACATGAGGCACATTTGTTTTTTCGAAATTATAATAATACACAAGCGGCGTGCCCTGAAGAAGATCTCCGCCGCTCAACAAGACCACATTTTGATCCTTCTTTTCCCTCTCTTCTTTAATGTAAGTTGTCAACTGCGCGAGTGAATTTTTCGAAGGCTTCTGCGTTGTGAAGTCGAACGGAAATGCCGCGCCGTGCTCATCCGTTGTTTCTATAAATTTTATTTTTACGGTCTGGGCGTAAAAATCAAAAACAAGAATTAAATTCAGTGCAAGGAAAAATGAAGCGAACTTTATAAATCTGTTTTTCATGACGGAAAAATCCTTTCTAAAATTATCGGTGGCAAAATACATTTAAAATCGGAGTGATGAAATTTATAAGTGTTTGGTTGGACGTTCGATATTCGGATCTTTTTTTGATTCCTTGAGCCTTCCGCTTTTTCTTAAAATATCATTTAGCAGAAACTCAATCTGCCCGTTGATAGAGCGGAACTCGTCCGCAGCCCATTTTTCAAGGGCCGTGTATGTTGAATCATCTATTCGAAGTAAAAATTTTTTCTTTTCTGCCATTAATCTATTCCGTAAATCTATGTTGAATGAGACGCGCGGTGCCGCTGCTCTATTGAAATAATATAAGCAAGGACTACCAGCCAGGGATTATTATCAATTATCTCCGATTTTTTAGTAATAAACACTTCGGCTTTGTCGCGCAAAGATGTTTTTGATTTAATTCTGACAAACTGTTCTTCGCCCTCGCTGGTTATTTCCGTAAATCCTTTGAAGAGGTGGGGGATGATTTTTATTCTTTCTCCACGCTGAAGCTGAACGGTGCCTCTGTCTCTCAGCCCGTCTCTCTTAAACTCTGCGATCGGCATGTCATATCCGGCGGGACGGACCGCGTAACCCGTGCGCCAGATGCTCGGTTTGTAGATTTCCCAGTTTTTGTTTCCGATAGAAACATTCCAGGTCATTCCAAAAAATCCTTTCTGCTGAAGAGTGGCTAAAAGCTCCTCGTTCGATTTAAGCTCGTAGTATCTCTTGAAAAAAGAGGGCTGAATGAAAAATATTTTTTCTCCCTCCCGTTCGGAGATGGTTTTTGTTTCCATGGTTATCCCAAAAAATATTTAAAGAGCGGGAACTTCATCCCGCTCAAAAAAAATTAATAAAGCGTGCCGGCGTTTATAACTGGCTGAGCCGATACTTCTGAAACAAGTGCGACAAGAAGATTATTTACCATGGTCGCTTTTTTCTCGTTGTCTAAGTCGACAATATTATGTTCGCTCAAGGATTTAAGCGCCATGTCGACCATGCCAACCGCGCCTTCGACGATTTTTGTTCTTGCTGCTACAACTGCCTGAGCCTGCTGTCTTCTCAGCATAGCCTGAGCGATTTCCGGCGCATATGAGAGGTGGCTTATTCTCGCTTCAATAATTTCAACTCCGGCAACTTCCAATCTTGTCTGAACTTGTTTTTTCATCGCCTCGGCTATCTCCGTCTGGTTGCCTACGAGCGAAAATTTATCGTGCTCTGATGAATCGTATGCATACTCTGTTGCAAGGGAGCGGATTGCGGTTTCGCTTTGAATGGCCACAAATCCTTCATAGTTCTGAACGTCGAAAATTGCACGGGCGGGATCGACAACTCGCCACACAACCACTGCCGCTATCTGAATCGGATTGCCGTGAAGATCGTTCACTTTGATCGTTTCGCTGTTAAAATTTCTGATTCTTAGAGTGATCGGTTTTTTTGCAGTGAGCGGATTGACCCACCAAAACCCCGACTCACGCACGGTTCCCAAATATTTTCCGAATAAAACCAGAACGGCCGAACTATTCGGCTGAAGAACTAAAAATCCTCCGAAAGAGATAAAAATCAATAAAGTCAGCGGGATAAATATCCAAAGTACAGCGGTGTCCTCGGTTACTATCCCTTCCCTCAGCAGCACAATATCAACAATCACCATAACAATAAGAACAAAAAGGGCCAAGAACCCGTTAATTTTTCCTGCAGCTTTCTCGGTTATTGCTTCCATTTCTAAAACTCCTATTTTGGCTATCAGAATGATATCATAATAATATTATAAAATCAAGAGAAATTTTTAAGCAAGAAAAATTTGGAAATAAAGCCTGGGGCTAAATTGGGGGAAAAATTGTACGCGGGGTTTAAAAAGAAAAATCCCGCCGCATGACGGGATTTTTCTGAATCAAATAAAAATATTTTTACTTGATAACTTTTACTTCTGCAGCCTGAAGACCTTTTGGGCCTTGAACAACAGAGAATTCTACTTTGTCGTTTTCATTTAATGTTTTGTAACCTTCGCCAACGATTGACTGAAAGTGAACAAATACATCTTCTCCGCCTTCTTGAGAGATGAAACCAAATCCTTTTGTACTGTTAAACCATTTAACAGATCCTTGTTTGCGCTCTGCCATGACAGAACTCCTTATAAATATTTGATAATAAATTGATTTTTGTTACGACAGGCTTTAAGATCTGTGAAGGGTTCGAATTTGATTCTACGTCTACATCTACATCTAAAGTTGCTGCCTTACAGATGTAAACATAAGTGATCTAAAGTTAGTTTCCAAGCAGATTCTTTTATATCGGTATTCTTTGTCCGGTTAAGGAATAATGCTCTCCGGGAAAAAATAAATTTTAAAAAATTTTTAAACCCCTTTAAAATCAGATCAACCTTCCGATAATATACTCGAAGTCTAAAGAAAGTTATAATTGTAAATTTTTCTCAACTATATAATAAGGTGCTGAAATGGAAGTGACTCCATTAGGTCTGCTTTACAAAGATCCTCCGGTGACAAAGGAAGATTTGAAGAGAGCTCAGCAAACCGTTCGTCCTGTAAATTTTCCTTCTTACGAAGCTGTGATCTCTGAAAAAGCAAAAGAATTAGCTATTAAAATGGCAGAAAAGGCGGTGGAAGAGTCCAAGGGTCCGGAAAAATCGAAATGATGATTTTAAAGATCCTCTCTTCAACATATTGCGAAATTTTCTTACCAATAAATTCCGGAACCGGTTTTAAATTGGTTTCCTCCCCAAAGGAATATCAATTCTAATTTAGTCCCGCAGAACCGGCGCCCAATTTCTCTATCCAGAAAGTCATCAGTTAAAAATTGTCAAAATATATTTACGCTTTTATATTGCGTTATCTATTTATTATTTCTTGATGAGCGAGGATGAAAGCAAAGAATATTATTCAGGTGGCGGGTGTGATTGACGCGGAAGAAGCCGGCATGCTTCTGAATTTAGGCGCGGATTATCTCGGATTTCCCCTGCGGCTGACCGTGAACAAAGAAGACCTTTCGGAATCCGATGCCAAAGAGGTGATAAGAACAACAAAAATTCAAGACAAAGCGGTGCTTATTACATATCTTGACAGTGCAGCAGAGATAATAAAACTATCAGATTTCTTGAATGTAAAAATTGTTCAGCTTCACGGAAAAATTTCTGAAGAGGAACTTGTCAAAACAAAATATCTTAGACCGGATATTGAAATAATAAAAAGCCTGGTTGTTGCTCAAAACAATTTTTCGGAATTGGAGCGGATCGTAAAAAATTTTTCGAACTGGGTAAGCGCGTTCATTACAGACACATTCGATCCGGCTACCGGCGCAGAAGGCGCTACAGGTAAAACTCACGATTGGAATGTAAGCAGAAAACTTGTTGAGTTGTCAGATAAACCGGTTATAATTGCCGGGGGACTGAATCCCCGGAATGTAAAAGAGGCAATAGTTAAAATAAAACCTGCCGGCGTTGATGTTCATACCGGAGTAGAAAACAAAGACGGAAGAAAAAGTTTTGAGCTTGTAAAAAAATTTATTGAAGAAGCAAGGGAGGGTTTCGGCATAATCGCCTGAGGCCGATCCTATTTTTCCCCCTCTTCAACAACCTTCCCTTTTTTGCGGCTGTATATTTTTACCGACTCTTTTATTTTATGCCTCTGTTTTGGAAGAGGTATCCTTATTTTTTTTGCCTTTCTTTTCCCTTCTTTCATTACCGCATCCTTTCGCTTCATCTCTAAAATCCCCAACTTTAAATTAAAAATCAAATTCAGTTTCTGCCGGAGCACAATCTTTCATGAAAAACAGCGTTAAACAAATAATTTTTCGCTTCGTCTAATAATTCGCTAAATTTTCATCGGCCCGCAAGAGGAGAATTAATTATGAGCTTCTGGAATTATATCAAAATAAAATTGTTTCGAAATGAAAGCGGCTCTCTTTATTTTGTTCCTCTCCTGAAATTCTTTTTTCTTCTGGTCTTCGCTGGAAATTACGGACTTTTCCGAGATGAATTTTATTATATAGAATGTTCAAAACATCTTGCCTGGGGTTATGTTGATCAGCCCCCTCTATCTCTGTTCATCCTTTATGTCTCAAGGGCCGTTTTCGGCGAATCAATTCTTGGAATTAGAATTTTGTCTTATGCAGTAAGCTGCGGAACGGTTTTTATATCGGGATTAATTGCGCGGGAAATGGGCGGTAAAAAATTCTCACAGATATTAACACAGGTTTGTGTTGTCTTCTCTCCGGTTGTGCTTGGCGGAGGGAGCATCTATTCCATGAACTCGTTTGATGTTTTTTTTGCGGCCTCCGCATTTTACACGCTTGTTAAATTGATCAGAACCGAAAATTTAAAACTGTGGCTTGTATTCGGAATTATCAGCGGAATCGGGCTGCAAAACAAATTATCGTTTTTGTTCATCGGATTCGGAACCGCGGTTTCGCTCCTGCTAACAAAAAACAGAAAATATTTTTTAACTAAAGAGATCTACATCGGAGCCCTGATAGCATTAATTATATTTCTTCCGCATCTGATCTGGCAGATTCAAAACGGGTTTCCTACGATTGAGTTTATGCGCAATGCGGCCGAGAGAAAAAATGTAAGATTAGGATTTGCGGAATTTTTTGTCGTGTCGATGATGGAAATGAATCCGCTATATATTATTCTCCTTCTGGCCGCGGGTTGGTTTCTTTTTTTTGATAGGGAAGGAAAAAGGTTTTCATTTTTAGCCTTGACTTATCTTGTTGTTCTGACGGTTTTTGTTTTAAACCACGGCAAACCCTATTATATGGGCATACTATTTCCCCCGATGATTGCAGCGGGAGTTGTGGGCGCCGACTCTTTTATTGAGAGGCATCTCAAAAGAATCGGTCGCATTATACTTCTGGCAATTCTTGTTCCCTCTTTTGTGATTATAACGCCGTTTGCTATTCCTGTTTTGAGCATTGAGGGCTACATAAAATATTCTGAAACCCTCGGCATTAAACCCCCATCGCAGGAACGGCTGCGTTCGTCTATTCTGCCTCAATTTTTTGCAGACAGATTTGGCTGGAAAGAGATGGCGGAGAAAGCCGGAAAAGCATACAATAAACTAACGGATGCAGAAAAAAAGAACGCTGTTATATTCGCGCAAAATTACGGCGAAGCCGGAGCGTTAAATTATTATTCAAAAGAATTCGGACTGCCGGAGAGAATCTATTCCCCCCACAACAGCTACTGGTTTTGGGGTCCGCCCGCCATGGATGAAAAAACCGTTGCAATAATTGTCGGCTCTAATTTAAAAGATAACGGCGAATGGTTCGAGGAGGTCGGGTTATCGGAGTCGCACCGGAACCGGTATGGCATGCCCTACGAAAATGTTGATATATTTATCTGTCGAAAAATAAAAATTCCAATTAAGACCGCCTGGAGAGAGCTTAAAGATTTTATTTAAATACACAAAACATCTTTCTAGAACTAATTAAGGATAACAGAATGAAAAAAGTTCTTGTTTCTTTGATCCTGCTCTGTTCTGTTTTAAGTGCACAGAGTCAGATTAAAATACCGTACACACGGTA
>JAKAMT010000018.1 GCA_021812705.1 Bacteroidota bacterium
ATAGTAAACAAAATTGCGAAGCGTTTTAAACGATTCTTTATCTTTCACAAGCGCTATTGAAGCGCTCATCATCATTATTACCGGAGATTCGACTATCAATGCAAGTGAAAATGCAATTCCGTAAGCCGCTAAATTGTATTCCGGATCTGCCATTCTTGCAATCACCGCAGTTAAGAAGGGGCCTTCCACAGACATCATAAGCCAGGTGGCAGAGAGAGGAAGCCAGAAGCTGAATATTTTTTTATATGTAAGTGCCTCTTTCATCTGTATATGGAATTTATACTTTCGAAAAATCTGCGCAGTTTGGATTCGTCTAATTTTCCGTGCGATCTAACCCCTGAACATACATCAACTCCGAACGGCTTGACCTTAGCAATTGCCTCTGCAACATTTTCGGGATTGAGACCTCCGGCTAAAAAAACCGGGCAATTAACAGCGTCAACTATTTTTTTGCTTATGCTCCAATCATGCGTTCTGCCCGTACCGCCCAATTCTTTTATTTGCACCATCTGATTTCCGGAATCCAGAAGAATAGCATCGACTCTTGAAGAGATTTCTACTGCTTCATTTATCGATTCTTCTCCCGCCACATGAATCACCTGAACAATTTTTATCCCGGGTAAAGAAGCTTTCAATTGCATGTGACTTTCTGCAGCGACTGTATCGCAAAGTTGTATTGTACTTGTGCCGCATTTTCTATGCTGTTCAATAATCTCTCGGGAATTTTGTTTGCTGGTAAGAAGAAAAGTTGAAACTGCCGGAGGCACCATAAAGGCAATATCGGCAATTGTTTCTTCATTTATAACGCCCGGTCCGCTGGGCATTTCTGAAACCAGTCCAAGTGCCGACGCACCGTACTTCACTGCCAGATTCGCTTCGGCAACCGTAGAGATGCAGCAAATTTTTACCCGAATCATTTATGGTACTCATTTTTTAATATAGAATACATTTTCATCGTACGGTATTTATCTTTTATAAATACTTTTTGCCTCAGCGCGCCTTCATATTTCATTCCGCATTTTTCCATAACCCGTTCCGAGGCTGTGTTTTCCTCTTCGCAGTGAGCCTCAACTCTGTTCATTTCCAATTCATCAAAACAAAAACCAATGACAGCCCTTAACGCCTCCGAGGCAATCCCTTTATTCCAATAATCCATCGACAGCACATACCCTATCTCCGCACAATTATGAACACTGTTCCATCCTCTTATATCGATCGTTCCGACGAATTTCTTATTTTCTTTGAATTCTATGCCAAGGACAATCCATTCACGGTTCTCAAACATTTTTTTTGTGAAGTCGATATACGCATAAGTATCTTCAACAGATTTGTGCGGATGCCAAACGAGATACCTGGAGACTTCCGGTTTGGAAGCGTAATTAAAAATATCTTCTGCATCGGCAACCTCAATCTCCCTGAGTTTTAATCTTGACGTATTTAATTCCGGATATTTCAAGATGGATTTTGCCATATTGGATTTTGGATTAAATATTTAGAATAAATTTAGTTAGATTTATTACGAAAGAATTTAACTGCAATTTACCAATTCAGAATTAAATATATCAGAGGTATAAAATGATTTCTAAAGAGCTGCTTGAAATTCTCTGCTGCCCGGAAACCAAAGCGGATTTGGTATTGGATGGCAATTTTCTGGTTTCAGTCGACAAAGAAACGCGCCGCAGGTACAGAATTGAAGACAATATACCGATCATGCTGATTGAGGAATCCGAGCAATTGGACATGAACACCTGGAAAGAGATTATGATTAAACACGGCAAACCTGCTTAATTATTCTTTATGATCCACAAGAACGATATTGAGCAGTTCAGAAATTATCTTTCCGACGCATCAAATTACAGCGGCTTTGCGGAATCAATTTATTTTCCCGAAAACGAAAATGAATTAAGAACACTTCTCCGCAAATTATCCGGTGAAAAAATTCTTATCACAGTAAGCGGCGGAGGCACGGGCCTCCACGGAGGACGAGTGCCCGAAGGAGGAATAATTGTTTCTCTTGAAAAATTGAACCGCGTGATTGAATTGAACCGGGAGAAATGTTTTCTGCGCGTTGAACCGGGAATGATATTGAGAGATCTTCAGATTTACGTGCAATCACATGATCTGTTTTATCCCCCGGACCCGACCGAATGGAATTGTTTTATAGGAGGAACCGCCGCGACAAACGCTTCGGGCGCGAGGACATTCAAATACGGCGCTACCAGAGATTACATTCTTGGCTTGAGAATAATTCTGCCGGACGGGGATCTGATTGAAATTGAGAGGGGAAAATATTTTGCTAATACTCTTGAGGCTTCGGTTCAAACCGAATCCGGCAGAAAAATAAATTTTAAGATTCCTTCTTATAAAATGCCCGAGACAAAAAATGCTTCCGGGTATTTCTGCCGGCCGGATATGGATTTGATAGATCTATTTATCGGTTCCGAAGGAACCTTGGGAATAATAACAGAGCTTAAATTGAAATTAATTCCTCTACCCAAAAATGTTTTATCGTGTATTGCTTTTTTTAAAGATTCCGAAGATGCATATAACTTCATAGAAGAGGCTCGTAATATTTCAAAAATTAATTCCAGCGCAAAAATAAGTTCAGACACTCAATTGACTGCGCGCGCGCTGGAATTTTTTGATGAATACTCCCTTGAGTTTCTGAGTCCGGATTATCCGAATATTCCGGCTGACAGCAAAGCCGCGGTGTGGTTCGAACAGGATTATGACGCGGAGACGGATACGGTAATAAATAATTGGATTTCACTTCTTGAGAAATATAATTGCAAAGAAGATTCGGTCTGGCTGGCATTTGATAAGAAGGAAGAGGATAAATTTCATGTTTTCAGGCATGCCATAGCTTTGAAAGTAAACGAATACATGTCTGCGCACAATTTAAAGAAAGTAGGCACAGATGTTTCTGTTCCCGAAAATGTTTTCAGAGAATTTAATTCATGGATGAAACAAAAAGTATCATCCGCCGGTTTAAAATATGTTTTATACGGACATTTCGGGAATTGCCACCCTCACCTTAACATGCTGCCAGAGAACGAAGCAGAATATGAAACGGCCAAAAAAGTCTACATGGAAATATGCAGCCGGGCTGTATTGCTTAAAGGTACAGTCTCCGCAGAGCACGGGATAGGAAAACTGAAGCAGGAATACCTTTTAATGATGTATGGGGAAGATTCTATAAAACAGATGGCAAAATTAAAACATGCTTTTGATCCGGATGGAGTTTTAAATGCCGGCAACATTTTCAATAAAAAATATCTCGAAAGAAATTAAGATGCGGTTTGTTCCCATTTTCATTTTTCTTTTTGCTTTCATTATTCCGCTGGCCGCCCAGACAGAGAAAAATTTAGACAACCGATACCAGCTTGCTCTCAGTTATGAACAGGCTGGGCAGCTTGCCAAAGCGGAATCTATCTACAGAGAACTGTATTCCCTCCAGCCGCTCAATTATCTTTTTTTTGAATCTCTGAATAAAAATCTTATTTCTCAGAAAAAATATGAGAACTCCATAGAGCTAATAAATCAGAAAATCGTTCAGACTCCGCAGGATGTAAATCTCTACGGCCTGCTGGGATCTACATACTATATATCCGACAGGACCGAAAAAGCGAATGAGGCATGGGAGAAAGGAATATCCTTAAACCCAACAAATCTTTTGAACTACAGAGTAATAGCCAATTATACAATTGAGAATCGGGCTTATGATAAAGCTGCGGAAATATTAAATCGCGGCAAAAAATTTTCCGGAGATCCCTCGATCTTCTCCATGGAATTGGGAAGCATCTATTCAGTGAATATGAAATACGCGGACGCGGCAAATGAATACTGCTCGCTTCTGGTTTATCATCCCGAACAGCTTCAGAATGTTAAAGCGAGAGTTGCGGGAATTTTAAAAGGTCCCGGGGCCCAGGAACAATTAATCCGGTCGGTTAAAGATTTTACCCGATCAGCCGCAAAATTTGAAATTTATGATTTGCTCACGTTCCTCTATCAGGCGTCGGGGAATTATAAATCTGCTTTTGAAAATGTAAATGTGATTGAAGAAAAGTTTACTGGCAACGGCACATATGTTTATCTTTTTTCGCAGGAGGCTTTCAGAAACGGTGAATATGAGTGGGCTGCTGAAGGATATAGGTACTTAATTAATCATTATCCGAATTCATCTTATGCGCTGTCTGCCAGATTGGGCACAGCGCGTTCGCTGGAGCTTACACTCGATCAAAAATTCACGAAGAGTATTGAAACATGGAAACCATATTACAAACCTGTTCCTCTTTTCAAGGATGAGTATCAGAAGATTATTGATGCTTATTCACAATTCATAAAAGAGAATTCCGGCAATGCATTATGCAACGAAGCGTATTTCCGGATAGCTGAAATTTTTAAAGATAGAATTTACGATACTCAAAAAGCAGACTCGGTTTATAAAATAATTATCGGTCTCCCCCAGGCAGGCGGGTATTCCGCAAGATCGTTAATTGCACGGGGCATAATATCAATTAAAGAAAATAATTTAGACTCTGCTCAAAAAATATTCGATTCCGTACTCCGCTCAATGCGGCTTGAAGAGAGTGAGACGGCTGCTGCAAATTTTTATTCGGCTAAAATTGAATTCTGGAAAGGCAGTTTTTCGAAAGCATTAAAATTTCTTGCGCCGGTTGCGAACAATTATTCGACCGATTACGCAAATGACGCATTGGAGCTGGAGGCGTTTATAAATTCAGCAATGAAAGATTCGCTGAACCTTTATTTGTTTGCTCAAGCAGATCTCCGCGCAATACAAAATAAGCACAAAGAAGCCGGCATTGAATTTAAAACTCTAAGTGATAATCCCAACTTATTTATAATAAACGACTTCGCAAAAATAAAATTTGCAGAGATGTTAATAGCGGAAAATGATTTAGCACAAGCAATAAATGTTTTGGAAGAGTTTACGGATAGCAAGAAAGATGCGATTTTCGCCGATAAATGCGTTTTTTTGCTTGCTGAATGCTATCAATACGGGACAAAAGATCTTCTAAAAGCGGTAAAAACTTATCAAAAATTACTTGAAACTTTCCCAAACTCACTCTATTTTGACCGTGCGCGTGAAGCGTTACAATTACTTCCAACTAATAACGGTTAAAAATGAGCGATAGCAGAGAACCACGTACCGTCAAATGTTCCTTTTGCGGCAGAGACGGCAGCGAAGTAGCCTCCATGGTTGCGGGTCCGGATGTTTATATATGCGATATATGCATCAAGACAAGTGTAGATATTCTTAAAAACAACATAACTTCTTTTCCCAAAAAAGAAACTTATCATTCATCCTTAACGCCTGATCTTATCAAAAAAAGTTTGGATGAATATGTTATAGATCAGGATCTGGCAAAAAAGATTTTAGCAGTAGCCGTATACAACCATTACAAGCGTGTTAATGCATCCAGTTCTTTATTCGATATGGATGAAGTTGAAATAGAAAAAAGCAATATACTTCTAATAGGACAGACTGGTGTAGGCAAGACGCTTCTAGCCCAGACACTTGCCAGAATTCTTGATGTTCCATTTGCAATTGCTGATGCAACAACTTTAACCGAAGCCGGTTATGTCGGCGATGATGTTGAGACTGTTCTTGTCCGTCTTCTTCAGGCGGCAGATTACAATCTGGAAAAAGCACAGAAAGGGATTGTTTACATAGATGAAATCGACAAGATTGCGCGCAAGAGCGAGAGCACTTCGATTACAAGAGACGTTTCCGGAGAAGGAGTTCAGCAGGCGTTATTGAAAATCCTTGAGGGAACAGTTGCCGGCGTTCCTCCGCGCGGAGGAAGAAAGCATCCCGAACAGAGTTTAATAAATATCAACACAAAAAATATTCTGTTTATCTGCGGCGGCGCGTTCGACGGAGTTGAATCCGTAATCGCATCCCGTATTAACAAAAGCACTATCGGGTTCGACACAAGCTTTTCAAATCCTTCGGAAACAGAAAGAGACAATCTGATTCAGAAAGTTCAGCCGGAAGATTTAGTAAAATACGGATTGATCCCCGAATTAGTCGGAAGACTTCCTATAATTGCCCCTTTAGCATCTTTAAATGCCAAAGCGATGAAAAATATTCTTACGGAACCTAAAAACGCAATCATCAAACAGTATCAGAAATTATTTATGATGGAAGGGGTTGAACTAAATTTTGAGTCCAACGCTTTGGAAGAGATTGTGCAGCGAGCAATAGAAAGAAAAACAGGCGCGAGAGCGCTCCGTTCAATTGTAGAAGGAATTCTTCTGGATATAATGTATGAGCTGCCCACCAAAGACAACATAGACAAATGCCTTATAACTAAAGATACCGTAACCAAAGGGGATAAACCCGTTTACATAGAGAGCGACAGAAAGACCGCATAGATTTTAGCGAAGAGACTTGAAATATGAAGGGGCTGTCTCAAAAGTACTTATTTATTTAAGAATAGCACACGGAAGAACGCGGATAGAAACGAATTTTCACTGATTATTTATTGATTGACTACTTTTGAGCCAGCCCCTTGTTTTTTTAAACGATCAACATGCTTATCATTATTGTCAGCAGAAGAAGAAGCAATAATGAGCCCGTATATAAAATTCCGATGACGGCAGTTTTGATGACTGCCGCCCCTGTTTTCAACTCCAAAATATTCTTTAACATTATTACCATATAAACCGGGAATAATATTAAACCGAGGAAAAGAAATATTTGCATCGAAAACAAATAATTGGCAATCAAAAGAATTGAAAATATTAAGAACATAAAGCTGTGAAAATGTATTGATATGATCAGACTCTCTATATAATAATATAATTTCTTTCTGTTAAAAATCATCAGGAGAGCGCCAAAGAGGGGCATCAGAATAAACATCATATAAGAAATATTCTTCAACAGCAAATGGGAGAACTCCGCCGAACTGCTGTTGGCAATTTTATATAATTGATGAACAATATATTTGTTTGAGCCCGTTAGGGAAATGTTTCTGGATTTCATAAGCGAATCAATACTATTTGCATTTACTCCCGCTAGTTCATTCGACGAAATGCCAAAAATATTCAGACTCAATTTGATCTTATCTCTTTTATTAAATGAATTATGACCAGCCTCACTCTCGCTATTATAATTTGATGTGGCAATGCCCAGCATGAAGAAAAAGATGAAACTGATAAAAACATATAACCTGACGGGGGGCACATATTTTATTCTTCGCCCTCGATTGAACTCTTTGCTCAGCAAACCCGGATGAAACATTAATTGCTTTATTGTACGCAGAGCTTTAGAATCCAGGTGCAGCGTGCTCTCTGTAATCTCTTCCAATAAATGCTTAACCGGAATTTTCAGGTCTTGATTTTTCTGTCCGCAATTAGGGCAAAAATTTTCGGAATAATTAAATATGAAACCGCAATTAGAACAACTCGGCAGCTTGTTGGTTGAACGGGCCATGATAGACCATGATAATGGATTATGGATTCAAATATAATATTGAATATATTTCGCAACAAAATACTTTTTCATTTATTAAAATTTCCCATAATGAAAAAACTGGCTCTAATATTTTTGCTGTTCACTATCACAATAAATGCACAATCCAAAATTTTAATTTTTATGGATCCGGCTCAAACCGACCACCTAAAAGCCTACGGTGTGACATTTAACGCATTGAATAAAGGAACTTCGGCTGACTGGCTTTTGAATTACAGAGGGGGGTCCTTTATGTTCGACTATTCGGAGCAGATTGCGCTTCAATGCAGACTGAAAGGAGTCGCGTTCCAGCCGCTATCGAACGAAGAAGCAGTGCAGATATACAATCTGGTTCAGAGTGAAGACAATAATATGGAAGTGGTGCGATTGGAGAAAGCTCCAAAGATCGCAGTGTATATACCGCCCGGATTCCAGCCATGGGATGATGCCGTTACTCTTGCTCTCAACTATGCCGAAGTACCGTATGATAAAATTTGGGCCGATGAAATTCTGCGCGGGGATCTTGAAAAATACGACTGGCTTCACTGCCATCACGAAGATTTCACCGGGCAATACGGCAAATTTTATTCTTCCTTCAGCGGCGCGCAGTGGTATATTGAGCAGCAGAGGCTATATGAAAATGAAGCAAAGAAGCTTGGCTATAAAAAAGTTTCGCAAATGGAGAAAGATATTGTACAGACAATTAAAAATTATGTCGGACGGGGCGGATTTCTGTTTGCCATGTGTTCGGCTACAGATTCATTCGATATAGCTCTTGCCGCAATGAATGTGGATATTGTAGACAGAATGTATGACGGAGACCCGCCGGACCCGGATGCGCAGGCAAAATTAGATTTCTCTAATACTCTGGCATTCGAAAATTTCAAAGTGGAAATGAATCCGCTTATTTATGAATACAGCGATATTGACGTGCAGCTTGCGGAAGTGGGCGATCAGCGGAATGATTATTTCACACTGTTTGATTTTTCCGCCAAGTATGATCCTGTGCCTACAATGCTTATCCAAAACCATGTGAATGTTATTCACGGATTTATGGGACAGACTACAATGTTCCATAAAAAATTTATAAAAAAATCTGTTTACATTTTGGGCGAACGCGCCGGGACCGATCAGGTGAAATATATACACGGAAGCTACGGGCGCGGCACATTTACTTTTTACGGCGGCCACGATCCCGAAGATTATCAACATGCAGTAGGAGATCCGCCTACCGATCTTAGTCTATTCAAAAATTCTCCCGGATACAGATTAATACTGAACAATATTCTTTTCCCCGCGGCAAAGAAAAAAGAGCAGAAGACCTGAAACCAATTTTAACATTTATCATCAAATAAATATCATGAAATATTTAAAATTCAAAAACTCGAGCGAAGTTACACCAATAGGAAAACTTGTCTGCGTGGGGCGCAATTACGCAGCTCACGCTAAAGAACTGGGCGGAGAGGTGCCTGAATTTCCGATTATATTTTTAAAACCGGCTTCCAATGTGATTTTTTCCGGCGAACCGGTTGTCCACCCCGATTATTCAAACAATCTTCACCATGAAGTTGAACTTGTACTTTATATCGGCGAGGATATTAAAAACGGAACCGATGAATCTGCCGCGAATGCCATCCACGGTTTTACACTCGGCCTCGATATGACTCTTCGGGATCTTCAATTTGAATTCAAGGCGAAGGGAGATCCATGGACTCTGGCCAAATGTTTTGACACGGCTGCCGTTTTGACTGAAGTTGTTCTAAAAAAAGATTATCAGCTGAAAGGGAACGAAATTATTTCTCTCTCTGTAAACGGAACAGAGAGGCAAAATTCCTCAATCGCCAATATGATTTTTTCTCCGGTGGAGATTGTAAAATTTATTTCGAAAAGAATGACGCTTGAAAAGGGTGATCTGATTTTTACCGGAACGCCTGAAGGTGTTGGACGCGTAGTGCCGGGAGATAAAATAGAAGCATCTCTGGAAAATATCGGATCCATAACGACTTTTATAAAATAAATTTTGAATTACAGTTTAAAATATTTTTAAGGAGAGTTTTAATGCCTGTCTTCGAATACAGATGCACCGACTGCGGGAAAAAATTTGACGTTTTTCATAAATCTTCAACTAATCTTGAAGAAGTGATATGCCCATCATGTCAATCCAAGAATAATAAAAAACTTCTTTCTTCATTCAGCGCATCTATAGCATCATCGGGATACGAAAGCGGAGGAAGCTGTTCAGATGGGAACTGCGGCGTGCCATCATTAGGCGGCTGTGCGAACGGAATGTGCGGATT
Source organism: Bacteroidota bacterium (assembly GCA_021812705.1). Lineage (GTDB taxonomy): Bacteria > Bacteroidota > Ignavibacteria > Ignavibacteriales > Melioribacteraceae > Fen-1258. The sequence continues at coordinate 9,775 of JAKAMT010000018.1, forward strand.
AAACTGAGATCTATTCTGTTTTGACCGTAAAAGTGTAGCCGGCGCCCCTGATGCTTTTAAAATATACCGGATTCTCAGGATCCGGTTCAAAATATTTTCTGAGGCGTGAAATAAAAATATCGACCGTGCGGGTTTCAATTTCGCTGCTGAGATGCCACACATTTTCGAGGAGTTCTTTACGTGAAACAATTTTATCTTTGTTCTGGATGAGATATTTAAGAACCATAGCTTCACGCTGCGTAAGGGAGAATTTTTTCACACCGCTTTTGCATGAAAGGTTTTCGAAGTTAACATAGTTATCGCCAAAGTTATACTCCGGCTCGGATTCGGAGGAAATTTGATACCACATCTTTCTTTTAAGCATTCCCTGTACGCGAAGCAGCAGCTCCTGAAGATGAAAAGGTTTTGTAAGATAATCATCAGCGCCTGCTTCAAGTCCTCTTACCTTATCTTCCACAGTTGCTCTTGCGGTCAGCATCAGAATTGGTATTTGCGGAGATTTAGTCCTCACTTTTTCAGCAATTTCAAATCCATTCATAAAAGGAAGCATGATATCAAGGATTATGAGATCGTAGGCTTTTGAGTTGAAACTCTCTAGCGCCTTCCTGCCGTCTTTAACCCAATCGACCGCGTATCCTTCATCGGTGAGGTTGTATTCCAATCCGAGCGCAAGAGATTCTTCATCCTCGACCAAGAGAATTTTCTTACCTTTGAAATTATTCTCCATCTTCGCCGCTCATTATTTTTTGTTTTCGCGCAGTTTCTCTAAGAAGTTTGTTAATGTAAAATCTTTTTGACGACTGATAAATGGGAAGTTCGATTTTAAATGTAGTTCCTTTATTTATCCCCTCGCTGAACGCGGAGATCTTGCCGCCATGAAATTTAATTATTCCCTTCACCCAATATAATCCAAGTCCGGTTCCCTTCACATTGGGAATATTTTTATTATCAATCCGCTGGAATTTATTGAATATTCTTTTCTGATTGATTTGTTTGATTCCTATCCCGTTATCAGCAAATTCAATAATAAGATATTTCTTGGTCGTTTTGAACGAGACAGTAATTTCCGGGGGATCCAATGAATATTTTCTGGCATTATCCGTAAGGTTATCAAAAACTATCTGCATAGCATCTTTATCCAAAACGCATTTGCATTGAGCCTCCCCGGTTATTTTGACCGCATTTTCCTGCAGCCGGAACTGCTCGGCAGATTCATTTATCAATTCTCTTATCACTTCATCGGCGTTATAGATATGATAATTGTGGGCAATTCTTTTTTTCTCCAGTCTGGATATTTCCAGAATTGAATCGATCAGTTTTTTTAAACGCTTGGAGTCTTTCATCATCAGCTGATAAAATTCTTTCTGCTTTTCTGCCGAAACATTTTTCGAATTCAATGTCTCAACATAAAGCTGGATAGAGGCCAGAGGAGATTTGAGCTCGTGTGTAACATTTGCGATGAAATTATCGTATAATTTTGTGAGCTTAACCTGAACCGTAAGATTCCTGAAAATCAGAAACATTGCCGTGGCAATAAGTACAATCAGAATTATTCCGCCTACGAATACGAGCACATTAGGGCTGTCGATTACTATCTGGGGAGAGAGCTTGTCTCCCACCTGTTCAATAATAAGATAATTAACAACATACCAGTAGATCCAGAGCCCCAGCAATCCAAGCCAGGCAAACTGGGCAAATATGAACGCAAAGACCAGAAATACAAGCGATCTGTTTTTTTTCATTCTAAAAAATTATCCGCAAGAATATAATATTTCACAGAGCTTCTGCCGGCAGTTAATTATATGTCGGTAAAAAGGAATATTCTTTTGCGTATTTAAGCATCTGTTTCGTAAAATCTTCGGGGTATTCGATTTTAACATCAATTATTTCGTTATCCTTGACTACCGGCACAAGTTCAGGATTAATGAACCCGGCATAAGGAGCTATGTTCAATTTCTTATAGCGTTCCAATACTTCTTTATGAATCTGCTGATCGACTTTTACGCCGTAATTTTCTACAAGTTCTTTTCCGGCGTTATAATTTCCTTCTGATTTTATTTTTTGAATTTCTTTTAAAAGCTGGCCGAACAGATTTCTCAATTTAGCGTAATCATTGATAACAAAATAAGTTTTTCCATTCTGCGATATTTTTTCAATTACACCGGTTTTGCCGTTAGGAAGTTTTTCATTTTTCCCTTTTTCGAAAGCCCACATTGCAATCAGCTGTCTGTTCCTCATGTGCGCTTCCTCAATATTTTCTCCCGGCTGAACGCGTGCCAGCTGTACCATCAATCCGTTTCTGATGTAGCCATCATAAGCGGATTTTCCGGCTTCAAGCGAGGGCATAACTCCCAGATCAACAAGTTTCTGATCCATGAGATAATAGAGAGCTACAAGATCTGCGCGTGCTTCTTCCAGTGTGGAATAATAATTTTTCAGAGTGGCGTGCGGTTCTCCCACTCCCGGATTCATCTGTCCTGATGCGTGGCCGATAACTTCGTGCATGTCGGTGTGCAGATCGTCTGCAAGCGCCGCATATTTCTTAGACCGCTCTATCTCTTCCTTGGAGTATGCAAATTCTTCAAGAACACCGCTCGTATTTGAAAACATATTATATGAATGCACAATGTTTCCCATGTTTACCGATTTGGAACCGTACTCTTTGCGTATCCAATTTGAGTTAGGAAGGTTTACGCCGATTGGTGTGGAAGGAGAAGCATCTCCGGATTCAACCACAACCGTTATTACTTTTGCGCTCACGCCTTTTACATTTTTCTTTTTATGTTCATTCATAATCGGAGAATTATCTTCGAACCACTGAGCATTATCGCTTATGGCTTTTATTCTTTTGGTTGCCTCTTTATCCTGAATGGAAACATAAGATTCATAAGTGGCTTTGTAGCCCAACGGATCGTTATAAGTTTCGATGAAGCCGTTTACAACGTCCACAACCGAAGAAGTATCCTTTACCCAAGCGATATTATATTCGTCCCATTTTTTCAGATCACCGGTTTCATAATATTCGATGAGAAGCTGCAGAGCTTTTTTCTGATTTTCGTTCTCGGCCACCTCCACGGCTTTATTCAGCCATGAGACAATCTGCTTGATCGCCTCTGCATAAATGCTGTTCGTTTTGTAGTGCCGTTCAGCAATTTTTCCGTCCAGTCTAACCAATTTAGAATTCAATCCGAGTGATACCGGTTCGGGATCGTTTGGATTAGCCAGACTTTTATAAAATTCTTCCGCTTCTTTTTGGGTTACCCCCTCATAAAAATTCACGGCAGAAGATTTTATTAAATCCACTTTCGGATTCTGATTTACTTTCATCGCATCAACATTAGGATCGAACAAAATCGGAATTAATTTTTTTACGAGATCATCCGGGGTTTCGCTGTTTTGAAGCGGAAGCTCATATTCGTCAGATCCGGCAATAAGCTGCTTAAAATATTCCACGGAAAATTCCGGCAGGAATTTTTTATTTGCGTAATGATGATGGATTCCGTTGGAGAACCAGATTCTTTTCACGTAAACCATGAACTTTTGAAAATCGGCGGAATTCCGGTCGCCGTTATAGGTTCTGATTACAGCTTCCAAAGTGCGGCGTATATAAAGATTATTTTTGTAATTCTGATCATAAATTATGTCTCGTCCGGATAGCGCGGCTTTGTAAAGATAATAAACCAACCGTTTCTGATTCAGAGTGAGGTCATCAAATCCGGGAACGTTATATCTCTGGATTCTGAGATCGGCAAATGATTCCGAGTAGTATTTGAAATTATCGGGCTCAACTTTTTTTTCTGAACTGCAGCTCATTGTAACAATTCCTAAAATGATGAATAAAATATATTTTGACTTTAGCATAATAAATCCGCGTTTTTTTTATAATTGTTTGTTAGAAAAATATAATTTTTGAGCGCTCTAAACAATGAATTAAGGGGTCTATCCGGAAGAAATTTATGAATATCCAGATCTTCGGCACAAAAAGCTGCAGCGAAACGCGCAAAGCAGAGCGGTATTTCAAGGAAAGAGGAATTCCTTTCCATTTCAGGGATTTAAATGAAAAAGGAATATCAAAAGGCGAGCTTGAAAACATAATGCGCAAATATCAGCCTGAAGACCTGATAGACCGTGAGGGGAAGCAATTTAAAAAAAGAAATCTTCAATACATGGTTTTCGACATCGAGACTGAACTGCTAAATGATCCGCTTCTTTTCAAGACTCCGATTGTAAGGAACGGGATGGAAGCGACTGTGGGGTATAGACCGGAGGTCTGGAAAACCTGGTCATAGGATTTTTTCCTTTATTAATTCCTCTAGGAGCGCTTCATAATTTGTAAATTGAACAGCTCCCCATCCCAGCTTTTTGGCAGCCACTGCGTACTCAGGAATATCGTCTATGTAAAAATGTTCGCCGGGGGCAAGTTGTGTAAATTCCATTACGGCGTTATATATTTTTTCTTCCGGCTTCACGGAGCCCGCTTCATGGGAAAGAATCTGTTTGTCGAAATATTTCAGAAAATCATATTGTTCCCACCCGTATTTTTTATGAACCGGGTTCGTATTGGAAAGAAGAATTAATTTATATTTCTCTTTCAATAAAGGAAGAAGTCCGGCTACTTTTTCATCCACGCTGAATATACTTGAATAGGAAACGCAAAATTCTTCCTCTGAAAGCATGTTGTCGGTCCATCCCATCATTAATTTTAAAAACCCGGAAGTATTTAATTTACCGCTTTCAAATGCTCTGTGAATGTGATAATTATTTTTATAGTTCTCCTTAAACCTGTCTCCCAAATCCGGTTTAATTTTGTTGAGTTTACTTATGAACGGATTATAATCGAAAGGAAGAATCACATTCCCAAGATCAAAAACAATTGCGGAATATTTTTTCAAATTAGATTCCTGATAGATTACTTGTTTGTGTCTGAATTAATTTACAGCAGAGATAAAAAAGCCGCAGATAGATTTTCTGCGGCTTTCGTTAATATTTACGCTTTGATTTCCATCTATTCAATTTATATGATGAGAAATCAGGATATTGCCGATTTTTTAATTTTCAGCAATACGCTTACTTTCTGAAAAAGGAGCGGAACACGAAGTCTGTACTCTTCCACTTTAGTATAGACTACCGGAACAAATATCATTGTCAACAGAAGCGAACTTGTTAAGCCGCCAATGAGAGCCCAGGCCAAGCCGGATTTCCATTCCGCGCCTGAGCTTCTTGAGACTGCAATCGGAAACATTGCGAAGATCATTGTGAGAGTTGTCATAAATATGGGACGTATTCTCATTCTCACCGCATCCACTAGCGCGTCTGCGACAGATTCTCCCTGCGCTCTCATAAAATTGGTTCTGTCCACAAGCAGAATCGCATTCTTCGCCACCAATCCTGTAAGCATAATGATGCCGAGAATTGTAAAGATGTTCAAAGCTTTAAGCGCCAAAGCCAGAGCTAGTAAAGCTCCAATCATTGCCAATGGAATTGAGAACAAAATTACAAACGGATAGACGAAAGAATCATAAAGTGCAACCATCACCATGTATGTAAAGAGGATTGCCGCAAACATTGCCAACGCTAAATCTCCGAAAGAATCGCGCTGCGCTTTAACATCTCCCTGGTATGAATAAGTAACGCCGGAGGGGAATTTATAATCTTTAAATTTCCGTTCCATGTCCTGAGAAATCTGTCCGGTTGTTCTTCCTCCAACCACCTGCGCAAACACTGTTACTGCCGCGCTTCTTGCTTCGCGTGATAATTTTGTCGGACCGGTTGAACGGTAGATATTTGCAAATTGTTTAAGATAGATCTGCTGACCTTTGCGGTTTGTAAAACTGATATTGCCGATATTATCTGTTTTTGACCGGTCGAACTGATCCAGAACAATTCTGATATCGTATTCGGTATCGCCTTCCCGAAGCGTGGAACTATCATCGCCGGTGAGCGCAACCTGCAATGTTTGTCCCACTTCCGCGATAGACAAACCATATGAGTTCAATTTATTTCTGTCAATTTCAATCCGTGTTTCGGGATTTCCGTCCTCTGCATTGAGACGGACATCCGTTGTTCCCGGAATCGCTTTTACAATATTCTGAATATCGTCTGCTGTTTTAAGAACATCTTCGTAAACGGGGCCGCTGATAATTAACTGAATTGGCGTTTGATTTGCGGTGCCGAATATTCCAATAGGGTTGATTCTCACCTTCACGCCGGGAATTGTCTGCACCATTCTTTTAATATCGTCACCCACCTGATCTGTAGACTTAACGCGCGCGTTTTTAGGAACAAGAGTAACGGAAATTTCTGTTGAATTACTCGCGCCGAATCCAATCAATCCTTCTGAAGAAGCGCCGACATTTGAATACATTCTTTCGATCTCCGGCATTTTGCCCATCATTTTTTCAACTTGCTGAGAGATTCTGTTAGTCTGTTCAATTGTTGTACCGGGAGCCAGTTCAAGAGTAACCGCAAATTCTCCACGGTCTGCCTGAGTCATAAATTCAGCTCCTATAAATCCGAACGGGATCAATGCAAACGCGGCAAAGAACGCTGCCAAGGTTAAGAGAGTTACTTTTCCTCTATGCTTCAGAGCCCATTTAAGAAGGATAACATATTTTTCCGTGAGCTGTTTAAATTTTTCTTCAAACCACAATGCGAATTTTCCAAGAAGAGTTCTGGAAGTAAGGCGTTCAAGTTTTGCGAAACGTGAAGCCAGCATCGGAGTTACGGTAAAAGAAACGAACAGACTCATCAAAGTTGAAACCACGACCACCGCCGAAAACTCGCGCAAAATATTTCCGATCATGCCGCCGACCAATGTGAGAGGAAGGAATACTGCAACATCCACAAACGTAATGGCAAGCGCTGCAAAACCGATCTCATTTCTTCCTCTAAGCGCAGCGGAACGGCTCTCTTCGCCTTTTTCAAGATGGTGATAAATATTTTCCAGAACCACTATTGAGTCGTCCACAAGAATACCAACAACCAATGAAAGTCCAAGCAGTGTCATCAAATTCAAGCTGAATCCGAGAGCCCAGATTGCTATGAATGTTGAAATAAGAGAACACGGTATTGCGATAAGAACTATTACGGAATTTCTTACACTGTGAAGAAACATAAGCATTACGATAGACACTAAAATTACGGCCATCGCCAAATCTTCTTTCACTGCATTTGCGGCATCAATTGTAAACAGAGATCCGTCCTGCGCAATATTGAACTTCAAATTATTCGCCTTATATACCTGTTCAATTCTCTGAATCTCTTTTCTGACTAATTTAGAAACCTCGACAGCGTTAGCGTCTGTTTGTTTCTGAACAATCATTCCGATTGTATTTCTGAAATTGATGCGCAGAATATTTGTGGGATCCTTAATACCGTCTTCAACTTCTGCTATATCAGACAGTTTTATCTGTCCCCCTAACCGGGATTCACCGATAGGAAGATTTTTCAAATCTTCAACCGAGATCAATTTTCCTGCAACACGTACAATGAACTGACCATCCTGATCTTTAATTTTTCCCGTCGGGAAATCCAGATTTGCGGCTTTTATTATCTGTGTAACCTGCGGAATAGAAAAACCGTATGCGCGCAGTTTTTCCAGATCGAGATTCACTTTTATTTCTCTCTCTTCGCCTCCGACCAAGGATATCTGCCCAACGCCGGGAATTCTTGATAGGAGGGGCTGCAGTTTATCTTTAGAGAACTGATAGAAAGATTTGGAATCCATATCTGCCGAGACACCCATTCTAAGCACCGGCAATTCATCCAGAGCGAATTTAGAAATAGTTGGAGTCTTGGCTGCGCTCGGAAGCTGAGAGATAATCTCATTAACTTTTCTCTGAGCATCCTGCAGAGAAAGATCCACATTTGCAGACTGCAGCAATTCAATAATTACGAATGAAACTCCTTCTGAAGAAGTAGAGCGGAGATCATTCACTTTATCCATTCCGGAAACCGCATCTTCAATAACTTTTGTAACGCCGGATTCAACTTCATTCGGAGAAGCGCCCGGATAGACGGTAGTTATAGTTATTACCGGTGCCGAAATTTTGGGTAAAAGTTCATATTTAAGCTGGCCAAAAGCGAACAGACCCAGAACAATAAGAGCGCTGAATATTATTATTATAAGCGATGGTCTTTTTATTGATAATTCTGTAATTGTCATTTTAAAAATCCTTTTTACTTATTAAGTATCTCTACTTTTAAATTATCCACAAGATTATTTTGCCCGTTAACTACAATAGTTTCCCCTTCATTCAATCCCTGAAGAACCTGAACATAAATTCCGAACTGATTGCCTAAAACTATATTTCTGAGTTTTGCTATTCCATTTTCAACAACAAAAATCTGCGGCGCTTTAACACTGCCCACCAAGGATTCTCTCGGAACAGCGATTGTCTGTCTATCCTTAAGTGAAGTAAACTTCACCGTCGCGAACATTCCCGCTTTCAGCGGATGCGCACTTTCATTGAGGACTGTTATTTCAACCGGGTAGGTATGTGCTTCGTCCCCCTTTGAGCTTACAGATTCAACTCTTCCCCTGAATTTAACTCCCGGATAAACATCTGTGTTCACAGCGACTTCGTCTCCAATTTTTGTCAAGAACGCATCACTTTCCGGAAGATTTAATTTCACTTTAAGTTTGCTTATATCCACAACATTGGCAACCATTGTGGCCTGAGGTGCGCCTTGAACCATAGAGCCGACATCCACGTAGCGAGCGGCCACATAGCCAGAGATTGGTGTTTTGATTTGAGTATCGTTCAATTGTCTTTTAGCTACAATGTATTGGGATTCTGCAAGCGCTGCGCCCAATTTTGCCTGTTCCAACTGTGAATCTGAAACTGATTTTTCTTTATAAAGAGACTGAAACCTTTCATAATCTTTCTTCGCCTTTTCATAATTTGCCTCAGCACTCATAAAAGCAGCCTTTTTCAATTCATCATCCACCTGGAATAGAACCGATCCGGCCTCTTTGTAATCTCCCACTTTTACAAATACAGCCGTTACTTTGCCTGCGGTTTCAGAGATAACATTCACGTCATTGTTGGCGTTGATAGTTCCAACTAAACTCAGAGTTTCAGAAAGATCTTTTTTAGATACCTTATCGACCGTAACATAGTATACGTCTTTTATACCTCCGCTTGCGTTGGCCGACATTTTTTTCTTGTTCATAAAGAGGACGGTAATGATGACTGCAAGAATCACAACTACCGAGACAATTGCTTTCCAATTTTTCATTTATAGTTCTCCGATTTATTTAAATTTTTATTTACCAATGGATTTATCTAAACGCGCTTTCGATAATTCATAATCCACAAGCGAGTTAGTATAATTAATTTTTGCTGTCGACTGTGCCGTTTCTGCATCAATCACATCCGAACTGGCGGCTAAACCGTTTTTAAATTTATCCGATGTGATTCTCATATTTTCATCGGCTTGTTTTACTGCAAGGTTTGAAATCTCAATTTTCTTTAAGGATTGGTTCATATTTAGGTAATTTTGAGTCACTTCCAGTGTGATATTATCTTTAACAATTCCAAGTCCGTCCACTGCCTGCGCCAAATTCGCTTCTGCCTGTTCCGTCTGATACGATGTTGTAAGCCAGTCCCATACGTTCATGCTGATATTAACTCCCGCGTCCCAAGTGTCCTTAAACTCATCCTTCGAAGGAAAAATTCTCTGATTGGGTCTGCTGTAATAATAATTTCCATACAGACTTACCTGCGGATACCAGGAAGATTTAGCAAGCGTAACACCAGCCTCGCCGGCCTTTACTCTGTAATCCGCTGATTTGATTTCTGTTCTTTTTTCAACCGCGCTGGATATTAGTTTTTCCAATTTATCGTATTCTACCAAAGACATATTTGCCGAGGAGGAAATTTCTATCTCCGTATTCAAAGAGATGCTAAGAGTGCTGTTTAGCGCAGTCATAGAAAGTTTAACGGCATTTTCCGCGTCAACCTGTTTGAACATCATATCCGAAAGCTGCACTTCGAGTTTAAGCAGATCATTTTTTGTAAGCATTCCGGCTTTCAAAAGATTATTGGCATCGTTCAAATGGGCTTTAACCATCTGCACATTGTCGTCCATAACTTTTTTCATTTGAACTGCTTTGAAAAGATTCCAGTAGGCATTTTTAATATTAAATATGAGTTCGGCTTTATCCTTGTTGTAATCTTCCGCAGAGGCGTTAGCTGTATATTCGGCAATATCCGAGCTGCTGGAGAGACGGAAGCCGGTAAAGAGGGGCTGTGCCAATGTAAGCTGTGTGACGTAATTATCCAATATATTCGGCGCGATAGTGATCGGCCCGGTGGGACCCATAATTGAGAAGGGATCGACCTTGCTAAGTCTTCTGTAAACAGCTGCCAATTTAAGAGAAGGAAGACGCATTGCGTTCACCTCGCTCAATTTTGCGGCCGATGTTTTAGACTTCATCAGTGACGAATGAAGCGTTTTGCTTTTTTGAAGTCCAAGCTCAACTGCCTGATCTACACTTAGCGTAAGTTTCTCCTGCGCGCTTATTGAGCACGCGAACAAAAGCAGGGCTAATGCTACACTTTTCACTTTCAACTCAGATATCTTGAATATCTCCATAATTATTCCTTTCCGATTTTATTTTTAAATTTTTTCCGTCCTTCGGCGGTAAAAATTCCCTCAAAGAGAATTTTGATTATTATTTTGTAAGCTTCATCTGCGGTTACCGGCAACTGAGAAAGTGTTTCCAAATTCATCATGCTGCTTACGGCAGAGAAGTAAAGAAGCGTAACGACTTCGCTGTTTATATCATCCCTGAACACTTTATTCTTAACGCCTTGGTTAACCAATCTTGTAAAACAATCATATGCATTTTTCTTCCTGAACTCTTGAATCTCTTTCCATATTTCAGGCTGATTTTTAATTAAATCCTGAATGATGGGATTTGAAAGCCGCGCAAAATGGGAAACAACAAACGACATAAAATTCTGCAGCTTCACAATAAATTCTGTTTTTCTGTCCTCTATAAGTTTATCTACATATTCCTCTATCTCACACTTTGCATGGTCCACCAATTCTTTCAGTATATGTTCTTTATTTGAAAAATGTTTGTAGAGAGTCTTTTTACTAATGCCGAGCCCCAATGCAATCTCTTCCATTGTAACTTTTGAATAGCCGACATTCTGAAATAAAATCTCGGCTTTTTGAATTATTCTTTTCTTTATTTCTCTATCATCGTTCATTAATTGCAACTCCACATTTTTAGAAGGGAACACAATGGGTAATGAATTGGTTCCACTGGAAACATTTATTGTATAAGTCGTTTCCAAACTTATAAAAGTTTCATTGATTAGTAAAAAAAAATTTTTTTTACCGGACAAAAGTATGCGATATAAGAGAGCAGAAATAAGGAAAATCGGCAGAAAGAAGAGATTTAACGGTAAAGTAAAAAAAAGAGGGGTTCAAATTTTTGAACCCCTGGTGAAAAATTATTTCACTTCAAACAACGAATCGGGAAGATTTGTGTTAATTTCTATCGATGAGGTGATCAGGTCAAGAGCGCCCTGAGGAGTGCCTACAATCATCTTGAATGGATATTTAACTCCCTGTACTTCGCGGTAATCATCATATTCTATAGTCTGCGCCATCCCCAATGCCTCAGCAACCGTTCTGACAAGTAACCCCGATGTTGAATCATAATAGTTTGTTGTTTTCTTGCCGGAAGGCGAGATAAGAATAACGCTGTAGGTTTCCTTGTTGTTTATCGTTTCCAAGCCGCCGAGTTCTGTCTTAAAATTATTCTTCCCATATTCAAGCATCGAATAGAGGGAGCCTAATTTCATAGATTCCGCCTGATCTGCCGGGAGTTCCTGTTCCTGTCCCATCGAGTTTATTTTTCCCTTTTCTCCATTGAAGACAAGTGTCTGCTGTCCGACTCCAAAATCGAGAAGCTGCTGCATTTTATTCGGGGCTTTAAAAGACTGAGTCATTGTAATCGTCATTCCCTGCATGCTGCCGCTCATCTTCACTACTTTATCTTTAACCTTAAGAATATTTTCTCTGCCGCCGATAGCCTCAACATATTTATTGAGGACCTGTTCTGCCGTCAGGCCTGCAGGAGCTTTTTTAACGTTCGGGTCATATTTATCGGCATAGGTATCAAAGTAATCTATCTTTCCGTTTACGCTGAACTTTGAGATATTTTTTGCAATCTCATCTCCGCTTCCTACAATTACAATATTTGAATTGTTCGGTTTTATATATTTTTTAGCGACATTCTGAACATCCTCTGCGGTAACAGCATTCAAGTTTTTCAGATAGTTTTTATAATAATCTTTGGGCAGATTATATCTGGCGATATTGATTGCAAACTCTGCAATTGTTCTGGGCTGTTCCAGGCTGCGCGTAAAATTACCGGAGATTAAATTTTTCGCCTTTTGGAGATCTTCGTCGGATACTTTTTCATTCCTAATTTTTTTCATTTCATTCATAATTTCCGTCACCGCGCTATCTGTTACGGAATTTCTCACTTTTGTAAAGGCGGAAAAACTTCCCACATATTTATCTGCATTGATAGAGGAGTAGGCTCCATAAGTATATGCTTTTGCCTCGCGCAGATTCATGAACAATCTTCCCGTGGCGCTGCCGCCGAGAATTAAATTTGCGACTTTGGCTTTAATCACGTTATCGTTTCCGATTGGAAGATCGACGGGATAGCAAACGCTGATTACAGACTGCACGGAACTCGGCCTGTTTACAAGCTCAACTTTATTTACAATGGGGGCTTTAGGATTTTCGAACTGTGTTTTTGGAACATCTTTCTTTTCCCACTTGCTCAAAAATTTTTCAACCAGTGTTTTTGCTTTTGCTTTGTTTATATCCCCCACAATTGCCAGATAAGAGATATTCGGTTTAAAATATGTATCGACATATTTTTTGCACATATCCAGAGTTACAGATTTAACAGTTTCTTCGGTTTCCATTTCGCCGTAGGGATGTTCCTTACCATACATTATTGCAGAACTAACCCTGTTGGAAATTGCGTCGGGGTCATCTTTCTGGTAGGCAAGTCCAGACAGCGTCTGTTTTCTTATTTTTTCAAGTTCTTCCTGTTTGAATTCCGGATTGAGAATAATATCAGAGACTATAGAGAATATTTTTTCGGCATGCTTCGACAATCCTGAAGCATAAATTCCATCCGAAGATGTGCTCAAACTGGCGCCGAGAAAATCTATCTCTTCGTCGAGTTTATCTTTACTACGGCTTTTTGTTCCGGTTCTTAAAAGCTGACCTGCGATAGAAATGTAGCCCGCGTTCTTTCCTTCCACAATAGGATCTCTGTCAACAACAAGATTAAAAGCTATGGAGGGGAGCTTGTGATTTTCAACTACAAATACTTTTAGACCGTTTTTCAAAACAAATGAATCGGGATTTCCGATTTTGACTTCCGGTGCCGGACCCGGTTTCGGTCTTACGCTTCTGTCCACCTGGGCAAACAAAAGTGAACCGGAGAAGAGTATTAACGCCAGTATAAAAAATCTTTTTTTCATTTTATAACTCCAATAAGTTTTCAAATTTTTAACCGCTATTCTTCGGCTAATATCCCGCTGAAATTCAGGGGGATAAAACTTTTAAGGCACATCGTCAATCAAAAACTATTTTTTCTCCATTGCCTTAGGGAGATAGTATAGAACAACTCTGTTTTCGTTAGTGAAATATTTATTCGCAACGCGTTTAATATCTTCTCTTGTCACTTTCATATATCTCTGCAACTCGGTATTGATTAAATTCGCATCCCCGAAATAGACAAAATAGTCTGCAAGGCTTTCTCCGATTCCCTGAACGGTTGAATTTCTTGTAACGAAATCTGTTTCCACCTGGTTTTTGATTTTTTGAAATTCAGTTTCAGTTATAAGTTCGTTCTTTACCTTTTGAATTTCATTTTCGAGGGCTTTTTCGAGATCTCCCGCTTTAACGCCCATATTGCACAAAGCAAGAGCTATAAAGAGGCCGGGATCTTCCAGAGGGAACGGAATTGACTGCACCATCAGAGCTTTTTGCTGTTTGTCTTTAACTTCTTTAGTTATTCTTGAACTTTCTCCGCCTGTTAATAATGTTCCCAGCATGCTCAATGCATAATAATCGCTGGTGCCTTGAGCAGGCATATGATAAGCCAGAAGTACCAATGGAAGCTGGACATTATCATAAACAGTGTCTCTTACTTCAGCAGTTTTAACCGGTTCAACTTCTTTCGGACGAACTATTTCCATGCTTCCTTTTGGGATATCCCCGAAATACTTTTTAACGAGTTCTTTGGTTTTTGCGGGATCGATATCTCCGGCTATTGTAAGTGTTGCATTCTGCGGCACATAATATTTTTTATAGAAATTAATAAACTCGTCGAGTTTTGCCTGATCTATATACTGCGCACTGCCAATGGGGGTCCATCTGTAAGGATGAACTTTATAAGCGTTGCCGAATAATTTTTCGATTAGAGTGCCGTAAGGACGGTTGTCCAGGCTCTGTTTTCTCTCTTCCTTTACAACTTTTCTTTGTGTTTCAACTCCTACACTGTCAATTTTAAGATGGAGCATTCTTTCTGACTCCATATACAAGCCAAGTTCGAGCTGATTAGAAGGGAGATTTTCGAAATAGTATGTGCGGTCGAAAGAAGTATTTGCATTCAGTTGTCCGCCCGCGGCTTCAACGATTTTAAAATACTCTCCCCTTTTAATATTCGGGGAACCTTCGAACATCAAATGTTCAAAGAAATGCGCAAAGCCGGTTCTCTGAGGATCCTCATTTTTGCTACCCACATGATAAAGCACCGAGACAGCTACTATTGGGGTAGTATTGTCCTGATGCAAGATCACATTCATTCCGTTATCAAGTTTGTACTGAGTAAATTCAATCTTATTCGATTGGCCATTCAGCAGTACAAATCCGGTCAAGAAAAAAAACAAAATCAGTTTTCTTTTCATTACAATCGCTCCTTATAAAAATTGGTTTAAATATTTCGGCTGAAATTCACCCCGCAAAACACGCCCCATTTGACGCGCAATGCTTTATTAAGTTATTCTGCGAGAAATCGGTTAATAAGCAATAAAATTTAACAAGAAAAAGATTAAAATAAACGGGATTTGACAAATACTTTATGAATACTTCTTTTATAGTCCGGAATGACTCTCTACTGATTATTTTCAAGGAAAAATAATAGCATTTCAAATTGGCGCTCTTTTTTGTAATAATCTGAGTGTTAAAGAATATTCGTGGCGCACGATGATTAAAAATCTACCCTTTCTTCTTATCGCAGTTTTTCCCCTATTCGCTTTTTCTCCCGGAGGGCAATCGCAGAGAAGTCCGGCCGAGAAAAATCCGTCCGTACAAAACACCAGGGCGACCAAGCCATCTGAAATAAGCTATTTCATCGAACCTTTTTATGATTCAGATATTTTCAGATTAATTGTTGTTCTTGAATTTCCGGGAGACAAATCGGGGGAAACAAAAATAACTTTGCCCGAGGGAGATGGGATCAATTCAATCAGATTCCTAAAAACATTAACGCCAAATTCATACATAGCCGATTCCGACAAGCCGGAGATAAAAATCGTCAAACATATTCCGAATGCTTCGCTGCGCATTTACTATCAGTTCGAGCAGTCTGTAAACGGGAAAGTTGATCCGGGAAATTACAAATCAGCAATTCTTAAAAGACAATTTTTTCATTTCACCGGCGCCCGATTTTTTATTCTTCCTGCCTTCCCGTATAACCTGGAATACCGGATTAAACTGGCGTGGTCATACATTCCGGACAATTGGAAATTGGCAGACAGTTTTGGAGCGGATGAAAGGAACCAGGAAATAGTTTGCACGCTAAGTAATTTTAGAAATTCTGTTTTTACCGGGGGGAACATTAAAATTATTCCGATGCACCTCGGAAATGATCTCCTTTATGTTACTTTGCCCAGAGAGGGAAATGTTTCAGAAGAACATTTTAGCGCAATTGCGCGGGATATATTAATTGAAGAGAGAAATTTTTGGCGCGATTACACTCAAAAATATTATCTGATAAACCTGATTCATCTCGACTCCGGCGATGAAACGAGTATGACAGGCAAGAATTACTATTCCCTGTTTGTTTCGAGGCAGAGAGAAATCGATTTTAATTTCGAAAAGAGAATCGCCCGCGACCTGTTTCAGACATGGTTTGGGGAGAGGATAAAATTTGCAGATCCCGAACGGCTTCTTTATTGGTTTAAAGAAGGTTTTGCGGAGTATTACTCAACTCTTTTTCTGCTGCGTGCCAAATTAATTTCGCTCGACAAATATGCAGATGATTACAATCAGGTACTCGATCTATATTTTACTTCGCCGGCGCGTAATGAAAAGAATGAAGCATTATTAACGGATGATGAGAATGATAAATATATAACGCAATTGCCGTATCAGCGCGGAATAATTTTCGCTCACAATCTTAATTTCACTATCCGCCATAATACAAACTATAAAAAATCTTTAGACGATCTGATGCGCGATCTTGGCGAAAGGTGTAAAAATGAATCGCTGATAATTTCCGGGGGCAGTTTGAACGCATTGATCAGATTCTATGCGGGAGACGAAATGCTTTCCGAAATGATGAGAACATTGAACTCCGGATCGCCAATCAAGACCACCCCCGATGCGCTCGGCCCATGTTTCAGAATGGAAATTGATTCCAGAAAAAAATTTATTTTTTTTGGAGAGCAGTATGATGTCCCCTTTTACAGAATAAAGGAGGAGAATGGAGCGGAGGCTAAAGACTGCCTTACCTGGTTCGGTGTTGATTAAGCAACTTCCGATGCATTAATATTGTTTAAGCCCGCTTCAATTTGGGGAACAAAAGAATTATCAGAACTATCAGCACTACCCCGCCCGTAACGTACAACGCCCAGAGATTGGAAATTCTGGATTCTACAATCATTTCATAATCCAGAAACTGAAACCTGTCGGCCGGAAATTTCCATTCCGCCATATTGCCTTCTACAGAACCGGCATTTGTACTTAAAATGATTCCCGGCATAATTATTTCATTCGTAAACTGATATCTAACGTCACGTTCGGACAGTTTTGAATTAATGTCATCCAATATTTTCTTTATTTCGAGATCAAGTGAAGGAATTTCTTTTTTGTTTGCGATTTTCAGGATAAAATCCGAAATCTGTTTTTCGCCCACGTTATCTTTGATCAGTGCATCGCGCATCTGCCGTTTATTTTTTTCCAGCAATTCCGGAGTTAATGAGTTGTCGTTTATCCTTTTTGCTGCCTCGCTTAAATTTTGATAGAAATATTCATAGATGTTCTCCGTTGTATAATCGTCAATTCTTTTCTTTAATGCTTTTGAAGTGTCCCCGGCTGTATATTTTGAAAGTTCGTCGCGGGTAAGAAATGAATCGAGCGGGATTATTTTGAACGGACTGTACGCTTTGAATATCTCCTTGTAGCTGAAGTAAGTAAAGAACCATCTGAATTTCTTTTCGAAATCTATTTTAACAGCGGCACTATTTTTACCGGAATATTCCCGGTTTAACTCATTTACATCGGCGAATGATTTGCGAAGCAGGAGAACTTTTTGGGTGTCTTTTTCCTGTTTAATGAATTTTGGGTGCCAGGTTGAATCGAACGGTATATGGAAGTAGCCGTTTTGAATATATGCCGAATCAGCTTTAACCGTGATTGTTTTTTCGCACGAACCGTCTCTGTTTATTTTAGTAGAGGACTTGTATTCTTCGTTGCATCCCGAAAAATTTAGGACGGCAATAAATAACGCAAGATATAATTTGATTCCATTTTTCATTTTGCACCTCGTTGAGATTTGCTCTCTAATAATTCTTTTTTAAGCCGCTCGATTTCCGAAACGAGGCTGTCTCTTTTATTCTTAATCAGCCCCTTTCTTTCGGATAAAATATTTGAATTTAGCAGTCGGTTTTTGATCGCATCTATTTTTTCTTTATCAGATTTGCTCAGATTGTCGTTGTCTGCAATAAGAGAATTAAGATATTCTTTTTTAATCAGTGCAAGATCTTTGTTAATGTCCAGATAAGGAGTTCCGCCTCCGGCAAAATTGTACAGATCCAGAATATATTTAAGCAAATCAGACTCCTGTACAAAGGGATTGGGATAACCCGCGCTGTTCACTTTAGAATAATTCATCCTCTCCTCCAGTGAAATTATTTTTTTCGTGTCGCCGTACTCCATGGAGAAAAAAGAAAATGCGATAATGAAAAGGATGGCTCCCAAGGCTAATCTAAACCGCGGGGCAGAAAGTTTACCGGTTATCTCGGTAAAAATGTTTTCCTTTGAAAACGCAGAACGCCGTTCGATTTCCATCATGACCGACCGTGTAAAGATATCTTCGTCTACGAATGAATGGAACGATGTTCTGATTTTTTCTTCAATTTTTTCGCTTTCCGAATAAGAGTCGTAGAGCGCGGTACATTTATCACATTCTTTTAAGTGCGATTCTATTAAATACTGATCCTCGCGCGATAATTCATTCATCTTAGCCGTAAGCAAAAGCCGCCGGGTTTTATTGCAAGCGCTTCTCATTTTATTATACCGTTTATTTTTCTTCTGATGTTCCGCCGGGCAAAAAGAAGATTTGTTTTGACAGACGAAGTGTTCATTCCGGTTATCTCCGAAGTTTCTTTAACGGAAAACCCTTCAATGTCTCTGAGAATAAAAATTATTTTCTGTTTATCGGATAGATTTTTAGATATATATCTGATTAGGGACGCGGTTTCTCTGTTTGAATAATCCTCCTCAAAATCGAACGGATTTGTGAAATCATTTTCATCAAAATTTCCTTCGAATCTGTTTCTTTTATCAGATTTTAATTTATCGAAGCAAAGGTTCACAAATATTTTATAAATCCATGTTGTGAATCTGAACCGGCGGTCATAATTATTTAGATTTATCCATATTCTTATAAATCCCTCCTGAACAACATCTTTGGCATCCTCTTCGCTGCACAGGATTCTGAATGAAACGGCAAGTCCATATTTCTGGTATGAGCGGACAATTATTCCAAAGGAATGAGTGTCGCCTCTCTTTGCATTTTCAATGAGAGCATTTAATTCATCATCCGGGATTTTACTATTCATAAAGATTCAGATTTTTCAATGAATGGTACGACTGAAAATAAAAAAAGTTAAATCGAGAGATGTATAAATTTATAAAGGGAGACGCCCGGAGGCGTCTCATCTCAAATTTATCTCAGTTTTTGGAGAAGGTGATTAAGAAGATTATCGGTATGAATTCGTATCTGTTCCATAGAATCGCGGTCACGCACGGTAACGGTTTGATCCTGCAGTGTTTGAGTGTCAACTGTAATGCAGAAAGGGGTTCCCACTTCATCCATTCTTCTGTAGCGGCGTCCCACCGCCCCTTTATCGTCGTAGAATATTCTTAAATATGGCCGCAGGTCAGCTTCAATTTTCCTCGCTATTTCTGGCATACCGTCTTTATTGACAAGCGGGAGGATTGCGGCTTTAATTGGGGCAAGCTTCGGATGAAATTTAAGCACGCTTCTCAACTCGCCGTTAACTTCTTCTTCGTAGTAAGCGTCGACTAAAAACGCCATGAATGAGCGGCTTGCGCCCGCAGATGTTTCAATAATATATGGAATATATTTTTCTTTGGTTTCGTCATCAAAATACTGCTGGCTCTTTCCTGAATACTCCTGATGGCGGCCGAGATCAAAATCGGTTCTGTTGTGTATCCCCTCAATTTCTCCCCAGCCGAACGGAAATTCGTATTCAATATCCGTCGCCTCTTTCGCATAGTGAGCTAATTTATCTTTAGGATGATCGTGAAAGCGGAGCTTGTCTGCATTCATTCCCAAAGATTTAAACCAGCCGATCCTTCTCTCTTTCCACTGATCATAATGTTCTTTGTCTGTTCCGGGTTTGCAGAAATACTGCATTTCCATCTGTTCAAACTCTCTTGTCCTGAAAAGAAAATTTTTTGTGTTAATCTCATTGCGGAATGCCTTGCCGATTTGCGCTATTCCGAATGGAAGTTTTTGCCGGCTCGAATTGGCAACGTTCAGGAAGTTAACAAATATTCCCTGCGCGGTTTCGGGACGGAGATAAATAATGTTTGCCGAATCATCCACCGGACCGAGGAAGGTCTTGAACATGAGATTAAATTTGCGCGGCTGAGTGAATGTTCCTTTATTTCCGCACTGAGGACAGCCGAGCAGATCTAAAAGTTTTAACGACTGATTCTGATCCTCGAGGAGCGTCGTAAATTTATCATCTATGGAACCTTCGGAAGCCAGGATTGAAGGGTCGAGTTCTTTGATTGCCTTTTCTTTATTTTTTGCGCTGATAAGTTCCGTTAAAGTATCAACTCTGAACCTGGCTTTACACTGTTTGCAGTCGATCATCGGGTCTGTAAAATTTTCAACGTGGCCGCTTGCTTCCCAAACGCGCGGATGCATAAGAATGGAGGCGTCCAATCCCTCAACATCTTCGCGGTAGGTCATGGCTTTCCACCATTCCTCTTTAACATTTTTCAGCAGTTCAACTCCAAGCGGACCGTAATCCCAGCAGCCGTTCAAACCGCCGTATATTTCCGATGACTGGAATACAAAACCTCTTCGTTTTGCAAGAGATACTATCTTTTCAACAGTTTCATTCTGATTCTTTGCGATGGCACACCTCTGTTTTTTTGTGGCAAATATAAGAAAAGGAG
>JAKAMT010000147.1 GCA_021812705.1 Bacteroidota bacterium
CAAAACACAAGCTTTCAAGCGGCATCTATTATTATAAATTAATTTCCGGAAATTATGCCGACACAAAAAAAATGATTCTGATCAAATAATCAGAATCATTGCACTCCATCGTAATAATCCCTCGAAAAGGACCTTCCCCTTTTGAAAAGGAAAAACCAATTCTTTTAATTTTGATCGGTTCAAAAAATGTTTTAGAATTGAATTGTGTTTATTCACATTTAATTGAAAAACCATGAAAAAATATTCGATAATCATTTTAGGACTTCTATTTTTTTTAGTCCAGCAAGTTTATAAAGGAGAGAATTTGTACCTAAAAGAGATACGGCACGCTCAATCGTTAAGCGATACAACCGCGCGGGATAAAGCGTCACTTGAACTTGATAAATTTTACTCAGATAAAAAATTGGGTGCATCCTTGGAATACGGAATGACGGTGTTCCGTCTTTTTGCGCCGAGCGCCGTAAAAATAAATTTATGCGTGTTCAACAGTCCTGAAGAAAAGATCGGTTCAGAGCATGGGATGAAAAAAGATAAAGACGGCGTTTGGGAAATAGCTCTCGATGAAGACTTAACAGGAAAATTCTACGGTTACAAAGTATATCATGAAGGAGATAATCCGACAAATACTAATATGCCTGTCTGCGTTGATCCTTATGCAAAAGCCGTATCCTCTTTTACGACCTATATGAATCCCCGCCGAGCTATAGTTACAAAAGAGGATAATTACGACTGGGAAAATACCGGATGGATTCAGAAAGATTGGCGTGATCTGATAATTTACGAGATGCATCTCCGTGATGTTACAGCTCATAAATCTTCAGGCGTTAAGGCGAGGGGATCTTATGCCGGTCTTACGGAAACGGGAAAGAAGGGCGGACTGAACTACATCAAAAATCTCGGGGTGACCGCTGTTGAACTTCTTCCTTCGCAGGAGTTTGGAAATATCGAAATTCCTTTTAAGGATTCACTTGCCGGAAAATTCAACACATGGAATCCGTACGAAAGAAATCACTGGGGATATATGACTTCCAATTTCTTTGCCCCCTCTGCCTATTATAAGGAGAGCTGGAATGAATTGAAATGGAACCGCTGGATCGGGAAAGACGGCTCCCAGATTAAAGCATTCAAAGATATGGTGAAAGCTTTTCACAAGGAAGGAATTGCGGTCATCATGGATGTGGTTTATAACCACCTATCGGAATATGAAACGGGAAACTTAAAACAGATAGACAAGGAATATTATTTCAGATTAGATGCAAAAGGGAATTACATTGCCGAAAGCTACTGCGGCAATGATCTTAAAACAGAAAGACCCATGATGCGCCGGATGATAGTTGAAAGCATCCTCTACTGGATGAAAGAATATCATATCGACGGATTCCGTTTTGATCTAGGAAAACTTTTGGATTGGAAAACAATCGAGACCATTATTGCCGAAGCAAAAAAAATAAATCCCTCGGTATTTATAACATGCGAGCCCTGGGGTGGCGGTTACGATCCCAAAGAATTTTCAGAAAGGAACTGGAGCGCGTGGAATGACCAGATCAGAAACGGAATTAAAGGCGAGAATCCCAAGGACGGGCTTGGATGGATATTCGGGCACTGGTACGGCAATAATTCGCCGCAAAGAATTAAAAGCTATGTGAACGGAACTCTTACACGCGATTCACTAGGACTCTTTAAGGCCAAAGAACATTCTTTAAATTATCTGGAATCTCATGACGGTTACACATTGGGAGATTTTATCCGGATAGGCACAAAGGAAGTGGATCCTTCAAAAATTATTAAAGACGCTGATAAAAATGTTAAGCTCACGCCGCTGCAGATGAAACTTAACAAACTCGGCGCGTTGTTTCTTCTGACTTCACAGGGAGCCGCGATGCTGCATGAAGGACAGGAATTTGCGCGTTCAAAGGTTATTCCTCTTTCGGTAAAAGTAAAAGACAATGATAAGGGACATATCGATCATAACACTTACAACAAGGACAACGAAACCAACTATATTAATTACAAGCACGCCGAGATCAATAAAGATCTGTTAAATTATTACAAGGGATTGATAGCGCTGCGAAATAAATTCCAGGCATTCAGGCGCGCCGAGTATGAAGAGATCTCTTTTTATGATCATCCCGCAAGCCAATTCGCTTTCTCATACATAATAAATCATGCCGGCGAAAAATTTCTTCTTCTCTTCAATGCCGATTCAAAATTAAATCTCGATTTTGTTCTACCCGAAGGGAACTGGAACGTATTGGCGGACAAAAATTCCGCAGGAATAAAAGTTTTATATTCAACGCGGGAAAAAATTAAAGTTGAGAGAGGAACGGGGATGGTTTTAAAACTGAACTGACTTTTTTATTCCGATTGGATTAAAATATATTTACCGGATATCAGGAAAAGACAGCTTTTCTGAGCGAGCGTTCAATTGCATTTTTAAATGCGGCCAGATTAACCGGTTTTTGAAAAACGTATTCAACGCCCAGATCCTTATACTCAGCTTCTATTACTTTATTAATATCGCTGCTCAAAACTATTACGGGGGGCTTATATTTCAGTTCAGAAATATTCAATTGTTTCACCAAATCATAACCGGTCATAACCGGCATCCGGTGGTCTGTGATTACGAGCGCCGGCGAGGATTGCTTCACAATATCCAGCGCTTCTTTTCCATTTTCGGCAGTAAGAATTTTATAATTCGGTATAAGGCTGGTTATCAGCTTTGAGTAGAGCAGCCTGTCTGCAGTGGCATCATCCACGAACAAAATGTTTAATGAAGCTACCGGGATAGAAAAAATAAATTCGCTTCCTTTTCCCAATTCGCTTTCAACCCAAATATCGCCGCCGTGTTTGTGAATTATATCCCTAACCAAAGAGAGCCCAAGTCCGCTCCCCTTTTCTCCGGCTGTTCCGCTTGTAGTAAATTTTGTATCTACTTTAAATAATTTCTGAATATCGTCTTTGCTGATTCCCACTCCGTCATCTTTAACGGAGAATTCGACCTGTCTTTTTTCGATACTTACATTTGCGGCAACTTTTATGCTGCCTCCGGGTTTAGTGAATTTAATCGCGTTCGAGATGAGATTATTGAACACCTGGAATAACAGGCCGGAATCGGCATGTACGTAAAAATCTTTTTGAAGGTCGGAGAATAAATTTATTTTTTTCTGAATGGCGGATCCCGAAAGTATCTGAACCGATTTTTCGATTAACTCTTTCACATTAATTCTTTCCGGTTCAAATTTAACGCTCCCGGTCTGCAATCGCGTCCAATCCAGAAGAGAATTCACCAATCCAAGCATACTTTTTGATGATTCCTGGATGTACTGAATATACTGCAGCCTCGATTCCTGATCCAGTTCTTTGTCATTCAGGAGAAGATCGGTGAAGCCGAGTATAGAGCTGAACGGCGTTCGAAGATCATGGGATATTATTGAAATGAACCGGTCTTTTGTTTCGTTGAGCTCTTTTAAATTTTGCGCCGATTTAATCAGTTCGCTTTCAGCCCGCTTGGAGAGAGTTATGTCGCTTATAACTCCGAATATTTTTTCAATCTCGCCGGCAGTGCCTCGGACGAGATTTATTCTGTTTTCGATCCAGATAATGTTTCCAAGCGCATCAATAATCCTGTATTCAAAATTTTCCGAATTGCGCGCGCTGTCGCCGTAAAATTTATTCATCTTATCAAGCACATCTTCCGCATCGTCGGGGTGGATTATTTTTTTCCACAGTTCCGGATCTTCGATGAACAATTCGGCTTCATGGCTTGTAATTTTTTTAATGCCCGGAGTATAGAATACGGTTTTGAGCTCTCCGTTTATTCTTTCAGCCGTCCATATGCTTTCATTAATATTTTCCGAGATACTTCTGTACCGTTCTTCCGAAATGATAAGCGCTTTCTGGGCTTTCTTTTCTTCTGTAACATCACGTACTATCCATACGGCAAATTTTTCATTTTCTATCTCATAATACGAAACGGAATTCTCCACATCGAATGTCGTTAGATTTTTTCTTCTTCCGGTAAAATAAAAACCCGACGGGGAATCTTTGCCGGAATCGGAAAGATCCATAAAATTTATCACACGGTCTCTGTCTTTTTCATCAATAAGATCCACTGGATTGTGGCCGATGATTTCACTTGCGCTTTTATAATTAAACATCTGAACGAATGAATCGTTTACAAGAATTACTCTTTTCTTATTGAGAAGGGCTATACCGTTCTGCGAAGCTTCAAAAACTGAGCGGATGAGCATTAAATCTTTTTCAGATTCTTTTTTTAATGTTATATCTGTAAGAATGAGATTATAATATTGTACAATTCCCTTTTCATCCGTCACAGGAGAAAAGCTGGAAAGAACATGAAGACGCTGGCCGAATTTTGTTATAAGCGGAAGCTCAAAAGTTTTTACCCTCTCATTAATAATATTATTAAAATCGAATTCGCTGTTATTCAGAAAATATGAATCTATAAGTTCTGTAAATTCCAGTTTTACAATTTCCTCCAATGTGTATTCAAAGACTTCGAGGAAATATGGATTTGCATAAGTGATTTTGCCCCTAGGACTGAGAGTGCAGATGAATTCATGCGAGTTAGTGACAATATTGCGGAACTGCTCTTCAGATTTCTTCAGTTCCATCTCTTTTTTGACCGTATCGGTGGCGGGAGAGCAGAGTATAAAATAGGTCTCCTCATCCCCATCCGCAGCCATTCCAATCTTCGCGTCGAAATATTCTATTATGCTTTCATCCTCGCCGATGTGAAGCCGCCCTCTCCATTCTTTTTCTGTTTTTACAATGTTTTTCAGCTCTTCAAAATATTTTTCTGTGAGAGCAGGGAATATCTTACCAATGTATTTGCCGAAGACTTCGCTCCGGGTCAAACCGAAATTAGCCGATGCTGATTCATTCCAAAAAGTGATTTTTCCTTTACGGTTAACTCCAATCAAGCCGTCCACAAGAGTCGCAATTATCTGCTGGTATTTTGTAAGCTCATTTACTTCCTCTTCCGACAGACCCGCGCGGTCTATCTCTTTGCTTAGATCTTTCACCAGCAGGATGACTCTGTTAACCTCGCTGCCGGAATCGCTCATGGGCACCAAAGTAACTCTTGCGGGAATTTCTCTTTGATTTCTGATAAAAGGAATCAGCGTAGAAATTACATTGTTGCTTGTAAAACAGTCGTCCAGCATTTTTTTGAAAAGCAGAGAAGATACTTTTTTTACGGGAAGGAATGATTTTGCCGGATCCTGTTCGAACAAAAAATCATAAAGATCGGAGCCTGTAAAAGGTTCAAGCAGGCAGTTGCCCTCTTTGTCTAAAACAATAAAATAATCATTGAAAGTTGTAAGGAATTTTTGAAAATCTTCCGATTGGAGAAGCGAGACCTGCGATTTTGAAGAATCGATTTTTAAGTCTTCTAAAATGAGAACGCCGCCGGCAAATTCCCCGTTAAAAGTTATCGGTGCGCCCTTAAGCACTAGAGAGACTTTACCGCCTCTAAGAGTCGGCGTGTTCACAATCTCTTTTTCAACGGTCTCCCCTTTTTTTATAAGATCAAGTTCCTGACGTATATCTGCTTCGTAAAATATTCTGTTTTCGTATATGCTTTTTCCTACAACGTTCGACGGTTCATCTGCCACCACTCCGCTGAAAAGGAAAAAATTATTGTTGGCAAATTTTATTTTCCAATCGCGTTGAAATATCAGCACTCCGACAGGAGAAAACTCAAGTATATCCCTGAATGATATTTCAGCGCGGGAGATGTCGAATGTTTTATCCATTGATGAGGCCATTGAACGAGTGCCGTCCTATATCTATAGTTAATTTATTAAATAGGTGCTATAAATTAAATATACTGCTGCAGTAATCAGGAAACCGGCAATTATCGGCCGGGAACAATTTCAGATATATTTATAAATCTCATTCAGGATTCGCGCTGTTGCACCTGTATTTTCGCGGACATAATTGAACGAGATTAATCCTTTCTTTTTTCTAAGTTCTTCATCGGAGAAGAGCGAGCGGAGACTTCTATAAGCTTCTTTTTTGTTCCTGACGCAGATTCCGCCGCCGATATCAAGCAAATGAAGAGCCTCCTGGCTGTTTTCATGTTTTGGTCCGAAGAGGACGGGAATTCCGTAGACAGCGGGTTCAAGAACATTATGTATTCCCTGCTTAAAACTGCCTCCCACATATGCCGCGTGAGCATATGCATAGAGAGTAAGGAGCACTCCTATGGAATCGATAACTATTATTCTCTCTCCGTTGTAATTATTGAGATATGAGAACCTGATCGATTTAAAATTTTTACCGATCGAATTTTCTATCTCCTCCAGGTGAAGAACAGTCGGTTCGTGCGGAACAATCACAGTCAATATCGACGGATCGTACTTCATCAATTTCAAAAGGGCGGGAATCAAGACTTCCTGATCACTTTCCCACGAGCTTCCCATCACAAACACTTTTTTGCCGTCGAAAAATCCTTCCTTGAAAAGTTTTTTCTCTTTGGCATTCATACTTTTCTGATGCACCCGGTCGAATCTGGTATCGCCGACAGCCGTAATTATTTCCGGATTGATATCGAACTCCTGGAAATTTCTTTTATCCGAAGCGGAGACCGACAGGATTTTTGTAACATGGGCGTAGAGGGATTTATGGAAACTTTTGGCAAAGATCCATTTGCGTGCCGTCTTATCCCGCATT
>JAKAMT010000019.1 GCA_021812705.1 Bacteroidota bacterium
GATAGAAAAGAAATAATCCTCCTCCCAAGTGAAGAAGTTTTATAGACCAATCAGGAATATTGTTCAGCAGTAAAAGCACTAGAATAATTATAGGCCCGTCGCTTATAATAGGTGCGAGTGATGCGGGTAATGTTTTTTCCCATCCTTTGCTGATTGTCTGGGAAACCAGATACGCAAGAAGCGGTCCGGGCTGGACTGCCGCGGCGAATGCGAAAGTTGCTCCGAAAATTATGTACTCGCTCATCAATACCCGTTAATTAAAAATTCGATTTGAATCTGATTTTTTTAGTCAATGCATATCACAAAATAATTCCGTCCTTCATCTCAAAAACTTTATCGCCAAGACTAACAAGCTGCGGGTTGTGCGTCACTATTAAAAATGTAATGCCGAATCTATCTTTGAGATCAGCGAACAGTTTGTGGATCGTCTCGCTATTGACGGAATCTAAATTGCCTGTAGGCTCATCTGCAAAAATTATATCAGGATTGTTTGCCAATGCTCGTGCTACTGCTACGCGCTGCTGCTCTCCGCCGGATAGTTCCGAGGGTTTATGCCCGGCGCGGTCCGCTAATCCCACCACTTCCAGCAATTCTCTGCTTCTGAGAGAAGCTTTTTGTTTGGATGCACCTGCTATCATCAAAGGTATGGCAATATTTTCAGATGCAGTAAATTCCGGCAGCAAATGGTGAAATTGAAATACAAAGCCGATATGCCTATTTCTGAATGCCGATAATTTTTCATCGCTCAATTTAAATATCTCTGTGCCGTTCAGTTTAACTTCTCCGGAATCGGCATTATCCAGGCCGCTTAGAATATGAAGCAGAGTGCTCTTTCCTGCGCCTGAAGCTCCCACAATAATTGAGATTTTCGACCGCTCGACTTTTAACGATACTCCTTTAAGAATTTTCAGTCTTTCTTCATTCGTTTTGAAGTATGACTTAAAGATTCCATCTGCTTCTAAAATTATCTCTTCCATTTTACTGGGCCGCTTTATTTTTGTGAAAAGGAGAAATATTTATGGTCATTCATATTTAATTGATTCAATTACAACCGCGTTAGCCGCTCTTTTTGCCGGATAGAGTGAAGCCATAAAAACCAAAAACATCGCCATTCCGCTTATCGCAATAATATCCGCAACTCTAACCTCAACGGGCAGTGCGTTGATTATGTATTTTGATGAATCCAGCGGATAAAAATTATATTCAATTTGCAGATAGCATATCCCCAAGCCGATTAAAATTCCAATAACAGTGCCAATCAGTCCTACCAAAATTCCTTCGAACATAAAGACTCTCATTATCGAGGCTTTTTTAAATCCCATAGAACGAAGAATCCCGATATCTTTTTTCTTCTCTATCACAGTCATTGTTAGCGATGCAAAAATATTGAAAGTGGCAACTGCGATTATTAAACACAAAAGTATATACGCTGCCCATCTTTCAATCTGCATTACAGTATAAAGCTGTTTATGAAGATCGAACCATGTGCTCACGGAGAAGAGATCCGGATTGATTTTCTTATTTAGATCCTCTTTAAAATTCTCTGCCTCCTTAAAATCTCTCAACCTTATCTCGTAACCCGTAAATCTATTTTTAAGGCCAAACAGTTTTTGGGCGGAATCAAGTGAAGATAGAGCCGAAGTGAGGTCGTAATCCCGGTTATCCGATTCAAAAATTCCCGCTATAATAAATTTTCTTGTCTGCGGTATTGCAAGCGAAGCGATAGTTTTTTCTATGTTGTAGGCCGATGTTACCGTAACAGTGTCTCCGATTCTCACAGCCAGCCTCAGTGCAAGCGGAATTCCGATTATTATTTTATCCTGTTTCCCTTTACCAAGATCAAATTTCCCGCTTATCAGTTTTGAAGCTGCGCCCCATCTGCCGTTCTCGGGTTTTTCTTCTATTCCTTTAAGATTTATTATCTCATAATTTCTTTTATTCGCTATAATAACTTTCCCTTCCGCAAACTTTGTATAGCTCGATAATTTGTCGGATCCGCGCAATATTCCTTCAACGGAATCAAGCTTATCAAATCCTTTTTCTCCGGCAACTGCAATTTTAACATGCGGATCAAAGCTCACCATTATATTGGTCACAAGAGAACCGAAACCGTTAAAAACCGAAAGGACTATTATCAGGGCTGCCACGCCTATCGTTATCCCCATCGTTGAAAGGATGGAAATAATCGAGATAAAATTTAATTTATGCTTTGTCCTCAGATATCTTTTAGCGATAAAAAATTCTAACATGTCAGTCGAACCTTATTGCCGAAATCGGTTTTATTTTAGAAGCAATGAATGCCGGCAGGAGCGATGAGAGCATCGAAACTGCAAGTGTAACAATGGTGACAAGCAGATAGTTCTTAGGTTCTATCAGTATCGGCACATGAGTTACAAAATAGATTTTATCTGGGAGTGAGATGATGTCAAAATATTTTTGCGCCAGTGAAAGTAAAAGGGCAAGCATATTTCCGCAAACAACGCCTATGAACGACAGGTATAGTGCGTGATAAAGGAAAACTTTTATAATTGTTCTCCTGTTGGCTCCGAGTGAACGCAGAATCCCAACGGCATTAGTCCGCTCTAGGACTATCATCAGGAGGGTGCCGATTATGTTGAAAACGGCGACAAAAATTATCAGTCCCAAGATTATCGGTATCGGTTCTTTCTGCAGTTCGAGCCATGTGAAAATATTCTGGTGCACCTGAAAGATTGTCCGTGAATAGTATGGGTAACCGAGATAATCCTGTAGTTGATCCGATAGCATTCTCACTTTTTTCAGATCTCTTACTTTTATATTGTAGCCCGATATTTGCCCATCCATTCCGAATATTTGTTGAGCTGTATTAAAATTTATGAAAGCATTCAAGTCGTCGTATTCGCTCATTCCGCTTTCAAAGATCCCTGTCACTTTGAACTGTTCAATTACCGGAGGGTTTTCCGCTGTTGGAGTTCGGTCGTTCTTGAGTGCAAAAATTGTAACTGTGTCACCGGCCTTTATAAATAATTTTTCTGCCAGTGTTTTGCCGAGCACAATTTTATTTTCATCTTCGGTAACGCTTAAATCGAATGATCCGGTTTTAATGAAATTATTCAGTAAAGGATTATTTCCTGTTCTTATTCCGGTTAGCGTTATACCTTCTGTGAATCTCTTCGATTTTATGATGGTAAGTTTATTTACGAACGGTTCAACGCTGGTTAGTTCTTTGCCGAATTTTTTTTCTAAGCCGGGGAGTACTGTTTCCGGCGAGGGGAGGTTGCGGTTGCTGAAGCCGATAATTTTAATATGCGCGTTAAAATCTGTAATCTTTTCCGTTACTATTTTATCAAATCCGTTCAATACGGTTAGAGCGATAATAACCACTGCTACGCCTATGGCTATCCCGATTATTGTTATCAAGGAGATAACCGAAAGGAACCTTGAATCCCGTTTTGACTTAAGATATTTTCCTGTTAAGAAGAGGGGGAATGACATTTTCTTCATTATTTTTTGTAAAGATATAAAAAAACTGCCGAAAATTTAGCTTTTTGGTAAAAGTCTTTCATTATACTGCGATATAATTTGTGCAACTGCCGGGAACCATTCTTAATATTTGGGAGCATTAAAGGTGTTCAACTCATTTTGACGAAAAATTTACCAGAAAATTGACAATCGGCTATGAAAGCTATATTTTTGAACTCTAATTTTTGAGTTATATTTTCGGGGCGTAGCTCAGCCCGGCTAGAGCGCTTGGTTTGGGACCAAGAAGTCGCAGGTTCGAATCCTGTCGCCCCGACTGTAGAGTTTATGCCCTTTGAAATAGCATTGAATTTATCTAAATGTGCCCATAGCTCAATTGGATAGAGCATCAGCCTTCTAAGCTGAGGGTTAGTGGTTCGAGTCCACTTGGGCATACTAAGGTAATCATTATCGTTCTTAATGTTTTTGTTTATGGTGAGCATAGCTCAGTTGGTTAGAGCATCTGGTTGTGGCCCAGAAGGTCGTGGGTTCGAGCCCCATTGCTCACCCGGAAGTTTCTTGTTTGGCCCCATCATCTAATGGTTAGGATAGCGCCCTTTCACGGCGTCAATACGAGTTCGAATCTCGTTGGGGTCACAAATGCAGTTAATAGTTAATAGTGAATAGTTAAGAATTAAGAGGTAAGAGTTTTTTTAGATATTTAATTTGACGGTTTACTTCTAAGATTCCCCCCTCAAATCTGGTCCCACATAATCTTATAAAAACTAAGAATAATTTTGAATTGATTTTTTTCATTTCGTAATTTCACACAAAAATTTTTCGCGGATATGAACGAACTCATCTTTAAAAATAGAATTTCTGATAACGACGAATATATTACACCTTCTTCTATACTTAAAAAAAGATTCTTCCCGTCTTTATATTTTTTCACAAATATGATTCGGATTCTTATTTATTCCAACCGTCAGGCAAAAAATGGAATATATGATTCTGTCCGCTGGTATGATTCCTCGGTTGATACAAGATTGAGTCTCGAAAAAGCCGGCGTAAAAATGCATTTCTGCGGAATGAATAATATCAAAAAAATTGAAGGACCGGTTGTATTCGTTTCAAATCATATGAGTACACTTGAAACAACTGTCCTGCCTTCAATAATTCGTCCTCTCAAACCTGTCGTCTATGTTATTAAAGAAGAACTGGCGAGATATCCTTTATTCGGGCCTGTAGCTCTGGCACGTCATCCCATTTTGGTTGGGAGAGAAAATCCGCGTGAGGATTTAAAAATTGTTCTTGAAGAAGGAAGTAAAAGACTGCAGGAAGGGATGTCTGTTATAATTTTTCCGCAGCGTACACGGTCTTTGGCATTAGATCCTTCTCTATTCAATTCTCTAGGGAACAAATTAGCCAAGCGTAATAATGTGCCTGTAATTCCTGTTGCGCTCATTACAGATGCCTGGGGTAATGGGAAGCAAATAAAAGAGGCGGGAAAGATAGATCCTTCAAAGACGGTTCATATTGCTTTTGGAGAGCCTCTTTATATTACCGGAAACGGGACGGAAGAGCAGCAGAAAGTAATGGACTTCATAGCTGCTAAATTCAATGAATGGGGCAGAAGTGAGTGGGTCATCTCAAAAGAATCAGCTTCGAAAATAGAATAATTGTTTAAAAACAGGATTTTACGACGGAAATATTGGTGTAATGCCGGAATTTTTGAAAATCCTCCCCAATAAAGAATATTTAGTTAAAGTAACATCATATTTCAACTTAAATTTTGCATTGAAATATACTTTTGCTATATTGAATTACAATTCGTTCATGGAAACAGTTCTCTATGGGAATAATCAAACCTAAAAGATTGAATACCGGTGATGTGATTGGTATTATCTCACCGGCTTCCTCTCCAGAAGATTTAACAAAAATTAACCGCGGTGTAAGTTATCTTGAAAAACTCGGCTATAGAGTTGAGGTTGGCAAAAATGTCGGCTCGCAGGAAGGATATCTTGCCGGTTCCGATGAGCAGCGTTTAAATGATCTGCATGAAATGTTCAGGAATAAGCAGATTAAGGCGATCTTTTCAATCAGAGGCGGATACGGTTCCGGAAGATTATTGGATAAAATTGATTACAAGCTGATCAGAAATAACCCCAAAATTTTTGTCGGATACAGCGATATCAATGCTCTTCAGTTGGCATTTTTCTGTAAAACAGGTTTGATCACATTTGCGGGTCCGATGGTCGCAGTCGATTTTCATGACGAAGTGAGTTCATTTACAGAAGAAGTATTTTGGCGCACTATAACTTCAAATAAAAAAATCGGAAAACTTCAGAATCCGCGCAAAGAAAAATTTTATCTCTTGAATAAAGGCCGCGCAGGCGGAAGAATATTAGGCGGAAATTTAAGCCTTCTTAATTCTCTTATTGGCACTGAATATCTCCCAAAATTGAAAGGCGCAATTTTGCTTCTCGAGGATATCCATGAAGCCCCGTACAGAATTGACCGTATGCTGAATCAGCTGAGGCTGGCAAAAATATTCAAGCAGATCAACGGTGTTATGCTTGGTCATTTTGTAGACTGTGTTGAACAGGATCCGACCAAAAAGAGTTTTACACTGAATGAAGTTATTGTAGAGTATTTCCAGAGCTTGAAAATGCCGGTGCTTTATAACATTAAACACGGCCATATCAAGGATAATATTACTATTCCCTATGGTGTGAAATGTGTGTTAAATGCCACCAAAGGGACAATTGAAATCCCTGAAAACGCGGTTTCATGACGTTATCTTTGTCCGGACTGATTCTCTAAATATCGGGCAGGTCCAGGCAGTTTGAGATAACGAATTACCTTTCAAATCATTCCTATAAGATTGTATATTTGCCGCCGGGAAAATTAAAATTAGAGAAGGAAATTTATGAAGAAATTTTTTACCGTTATTCTTTTGGGACTTATAGTAATAACAGCCTGCAAATCGAATAAAGATAAAGAGATATTCGAATCAGCCTCCGCAAAGGCCAAAGCAAAAAATTATTCAGAAGCTTTGAAGGATTATCAGAAAATAATTGACGAATATTCCTCGAGCGACAAAGCGGCGGAAAGCTATTTTGCTGTAGCGGCAATGTATCATATGTATCAGATTCCAAATATTTCAAACGAAGAATCTCTTAAAAAAGCAGCGCAGTATTATCATAAACTTTATCAGGAATTCCCTTCAAATGAAAAAGCGCCAAAGGCATTATTCATGGCGGCATTCATAGAAGCGAACGAAATTAAACAGATAGAAACTGCCCGTGCTTCATATCAGACATTTTTAAAAGATTTTCCGAATCACGAATTGGCTCCGCAGGCAAAAATTGAACTTGAGAATTTAGGCAAGACTCCTGAAGAAATGCTTCAAACAAAAACGGCTTTGAAGTAGTGTCTGTTAAAACAGAGGATTATAAAAATTTTTTAGACCCGGTTGTAATTTCCAAACTGAAAAATCTTGAGCTCCGGGCTAAAATGGTGGTCGAGGGATTCAAGGTCGGTCTGCATAAAAGTCCTTATCACGGCTTCAGCATAGAGTTCAGCCAGCACCGGCCTTACATGCAGGGGGATCCTCTAAAAAATCTTGACTGGAAAGTTTTTGCAAAAAGAGAAAAATATTTTATAAAGCAGTATGAAGAGGAAACAAATTTAATCTGCAATATCTTTTTGGATGTCAGCAGATCGATGGATTATAAGCACGCTTCCAGAATCACCAAATTAGAATACTCTAAAATACTGGCCGCAAGTTTATCCTATCTGATGGTCGATCAACAGGATTCGGTGGGACTTACAATTTATTCCGACAGGATACATTCTGTTTTGCCTCCGAAATCGAACCGGGTTTATTTAAAAACTATTCTTGCCGCTTTGGAGAACATTAAACCGGAGGGTGCTACATCCACATCGGAGTGTCTGAATAATGCCGCTGAAAAAATTAACAAGAGAGGATTGACAATTGTCATTTCCGATCTCTTTGATGATATAAATTCTGTTATGTCCGCTCTCAAAAGGATCAGGTATAAAAAAAATGAAGTTATTGTATTCCAAATATTAGATCCGGTTGAAATGAATTTTGGATTTGAACGGGATGCCGTTTTTGTGGATTTGGAAACCAATGAACAGATTACAACACAGCCGCATCAGATTCAGCGGGCATATCAGGAAGCTATGAATGAATATCTGCACCGTCTGAAAAGCGAATGTTTGAATTTCGGAATAGAGTATAATCTTCTGGATACAAACCAGCCGTTCGATAAAGCACTGTTCGGCTATCTTTCAAAGAGAGGAAAGCTTAATTAAAATTTATTTAGCATTATGGCAACGGCGCTGTTGAGCGCCGTTGCTGTCGCAATTATCATCAATTTGAAATCTTACCAAAATTATTTCAAAGAAATTATTTCGTTCAAATATTTTTCCGCATACTTATCTGCTTTCTCCTTAGTCGCTGATTCCACAATACATCTGATGATCGGTTCGGTATTCGATTTGCGCAGATGCACCCAGTGGTCGTCAAAATCGATACGCAGACCATCTTCAAGATTAATTTTTTCTTGACTGTACATCTCACCCAATTTCTGAATTACGGAATCGGGATCCGATGCACCCAGTTCTATCTTCTTTTTGACGATCACGTATTGGGGAAGAGATTTTTTAAGTTCGCTCATCCTGCCGCCGAATTCCAGAAGATGCTGGAGCATAATTACTGTTCCGGTTAAAGCATCTCTTCCAAAGACAGCTTTCGGAACAATAACTCCTCCGCTGCCTTCGCCGCCTATGAGAGCTTTTACTTCTTTCATCTTTTTTACAACATTTGCTTCGCCGACGGGAGAGCGGAAAACTCTGCATCCGGCTTCATCGGCAACATCGTCAACGCCTCTGGTTGTAGACAGATTTACAACCGCGCTTCCTCGCTTCTTTGAAAGATAAAATTTTACGGCTTGTGTTATAGTGTTCTCTTCTCCAAAAGGTTTTCCGTCTTCGGTAATCAAAACTAAACGGTCCACGTCCGGATCCACGACAATTCCGATATCCGCTTTATGTTTTTTAACTGCTTTCAATGTTGCGGTTAAATTTTCCGGTATGGGTTCTGGCAGGCGGGGAAAGATTCCGTTCTTTTCGCAATTCATCTCAATTACTTTACATCCTAACCTGGTCAATAATTTCGGCATCGAGTAAACGCCGGCTCCGTTCACGCAGTCGAGCAAAACTTTGAATTTTCTTTTTCTGATTTTCAGTACGTCTATGTAATTCAATTTCAAAACTGCATCAATATGATCATCCACGCCATTTTTATATTCGGATAATTTGCCTAGGCGGTTCCATTCAGAATAATTATTCTCTCCTGAATCCAAATAATTCAGCATCGTTTCATTTTCTTCCGGACTCATGAATTCGCCCTGCCGGTTTAAAAGTTTTAGGGCGTTCCACTGATTCGGATTATGACTTGCCGATAGCTGAATGCCGCCGGCTGCTTTATGTTTTTTAACGTTGAATAAAACAGTTGGTGTGGGGCATATACCAAGATCTATAACATCATTCCCTTTGGCTAAGAGAGTGCCCACAACAATATTTTTGACCATCTCGCCCGAAATTCTTCCGTCGCTGCCGAGAACAATTTTTCCCTTCCCGCAGAAATCAGCATATGCAGAAGTGTATTTAACTAAAGTTTCAGGATCCAGGCCGTCGCCTATTATTCCTCTGATGCCGGAAATGCTTACCATTAAAGTTGGCATAAATCACCTTAAAATTGAAAATAGAATTCAAAACTCATGGATAAATTTAATAACTTTTGCCACTAAAAAAATTTTATAGATGCAAAAGAATAATATTTTAATTGGCAAAGTAAATGATCTTTTGGTAAAACGGTTCGGCATTCCTGCCAGGAATAATAATCTGCCGGATCCGCTGGACCTTTTAATTGCAACTATACTATCACAGAATACGAACGATAATAATTCATTCAAGGCATTCCAGAATTTGAAAACCCGGTTTAAGTCCTGGGAGGATGTGATTGGAATTAAAAGATCCGAACTGGAAAAAATTATTAAGGTAGCCGGATTGGGGAAGCAAAAATCGCAGTCGATAAAAAATTTGTTGGCCGGATTGAGTGAGCGCGGTGAACTTTCTCTCAGATTTATAGAAAAGTTATCGGATGAGGAAGCGATAGGAACTCTTACAAAATTTAAGGGTGTAGGTGTAAAAACGGCGAGTTGTGTTCTGCTTTTTGCTTTGGATAGAAATGTTTGTCCGGTTGATACTCACGTTCATAGAACCGTGAACAGGATCGGGATTGTTTCAGAAAGAACTCCGGATAAAACTTTCTATTCGCTCAATGAAAGATTTCCAAAAAATATTGCGCATTCATTTCATACAAATTTGATACGGCTTGGAAGAGAAGTCTGCAAACCTTCCAAACCGAATTGCCCGGAATGCCCGATTTTGAAAGTATGCGCTTTTATAGACAAAAATTTAAACAAGGTTTCAAAATCTTCCGAAAAAAAATTTATGCTTTTGGATAATATATAATTGATTAATTTTTCTCTGTTGCACTATTAACTCTTAACTATTAACTATCAACTGCCTCTACCGTGTGGATATTGTTTGCATCTCTGAATCCGATTTCAGAGGGAATTAGAAGCGTTTTCATCAAGAAAGCCTCAAAAGACTTTGATTCGATCCTTATATCGTGGGCGAACAATTTTTTGCCGGTGATTGTATTCACTCCGATACTTTTCTTTATCGATCTGAAGTTCAACACTTTATTCTTTGTGGGACTTTTCGGATCGAGTCTGATAAATGTTGCGGCGAATATTTTATACATGCGTGCAATATCTAAGGGCGATATCTCGACTGTCATGCCGATGCAGAGTTTTGCACCGGTTTTCCTACTACTGTCGAGCCCCATAATATTGGGTGAGTTCCCGAATTTAGTCGGACTGCTGGGAATACTAACCGGTGTCGCCGGATCATACCTGCTGAATCTCGATATGAAAGAGAAAAATATTTTTGCGCCGTTCAAATCACTTGTGAAAGAGAAGGGCACTAAATATATGCTGACGGTCGCATTTCTTTGGAGCATAAGCGCAAACTTCGACAAGATAGCGATACAGAATTCATCCACCTGGCAGTATATGGCCTGCACGAATATTGTGGTCTTCACCGGTATAACAATTCTCGCAACCACAACTAAAAAATTTAAGGTGAGATCTTTCAAGGGGGATAAAAAGTATCTGCTGATAATAAGCGCATTCACCGTAGGTTCGTATATATTCCACATGACCGCTCTCTCTTTAACCCTGGCAGCTTACGTGATCGCGATGAAAAGAATGTCAGCACTCATCTCAGTTTTCTTGGGGAGTTTCTTTTTGAATGAACCCAATCTGAAACAACGACTGGTAGGCGCGGCGGTGATGTTCGCAGGCGTTCTGCTTATTGTCTTTTCTTGAAATAGCATTCTGTTCCCAGCTATGGACAAAAGCGCCATGCTGATCCGAATAAAATGTTTTACAATGGATCCTGACGACTGCTTTATCCTTTTAATAATATTGAAACACAATTCTTAAACTCCTGTAAACAAAATTTTGTTTTATTCATAGAATGATTATGATTTTTCATAAAAAATATTAAATTGGAATCCGGATATGATTGCGCCTAGCATTCCCAGTCAGATTACTCATCTTACTGCAATCTGTAGTCACAATTAGTGTAAATTTTAGGAGATAGAGCCATGTGGACAGTACTATTCATACTGCTGCTTTTTTTAATATTAATATTCATCTTTGAATACAGAGTCAGAAAGCCTGATCAGATTGTACTTCTTGAGCGAAACGGGAAACTTGCTCTAAGAGAAGGCAGGTTATTTCCAAGGCATTTCAGCTTAGCACTATCAAGAAAAATATATTCATCCTCACTTGCAATTGATGCTTGCGCTAAAGGGAATATAGATATTAAAGTGAAACTTAGTGTGGCAGTGTCCGCCTCAATGACGAATATCCCGCAATTGATAAAAGTGGGAGGATGGAACGCTAATGCAGTTTCTGCAGCGGAGAAGGAGCTTGAAACATTAATCCAGGGATTTGTTAAAGAGTTTACTGAAAATTTTGAAATTGAAGAACTGTCTTCAGAAAAAATATTAAACCATCTGCAGCAGAAAATAAATATTGTGAGTGAAAAACTGGGGCTCGATATTATCTCTAGCTCTGTGCAGTCTTTTGAAATTATAGATCAAAAAATCGCCGATGCTATGCGGCAGCGTGAATCCGCCAGAATTCTTGAGCAAACGGAAGTATTGAATCAAGCCGCCCGGATAAACGCGGCAAAAAATAAAATAAAAGCGGATGAAGAGATTGCTGAACTGGAAAATAATCTGGAACTCAAAAAAATCGAATTGAAAAAATCTATTCAGGTGAAAGAATCGGAATTGGCTCAGAAAAAAGTGGAAGAGGAACTTGAAAGGAAAAAAATGCAGCTCGATTATGAAAAAGATGAACTTGCCCTGCTTAAAAACAATCCTGAACTTCTTATGCTTACACCCCAGGCGGCACGACTTGCGGAAGCAAGCCAGTCTCTAAAAAATGCCCGGACTATTGTATCTTTATCTCCAAACGATGTATCGCAGGGAATTGATCTGATAAGCATGTTTCAAAAATTTTTGGAAAACGCGGCGGGCAGTCAGATTAAAAAGAATGACGATAAGAAAAAATAATTTACGGCAGTTGCCATGAAACAATTTGATCCGGATGAATTATTTCGACTTAAGCCCATAAAAGCCGCAAAAGTATCTGAAGTGAGCGAAGCGGTCGCGTCCTCTAATGTAGATGATGGAGAACGGATAAATTTCCATATCGGTAATCCTGTACAGGATAAATCATTATCATCTGCATATCTGCGGATGATTCTCGGTATCGATATTGAAAGGGAAGATCTGAATGATGAGAATTTGAATTCTGTTCTACAAGAAATTGAGTGGGATCAATCGGACAGGAATAAGCTGGAATTTTTATCCGGGTTGATTAAAAGATGTGCGCCATACATGCCTAGGGGAGGGTTTTCAAAAAAGAATCCGAATTTTCTGGCCAGATATTTCCATAGCTGGCTTTCCGCAGATCAATCCGAGCCGCTCTTCTATGATCTGGGGGAAGCATCGGACCGGAGAGAGATAATTTTTACTACGGGCGGTATCTATGAGGCGCTCCGGCTGATGTTCCACGCTTTGGATAAATATTTAATCCATACACCTTCTAAGATTCTGCTTTTTGACTGCAAGCTTCCGGACTATCTTACTCGATACGATTCGATAAATTTTATCACATTCGGAGAAGATGAAACTGAATTGGTAAGAGGGATGGAAAAAGAATTGACTGCTTCCGATGCAGGACCGGTATTTTTGTTACTCGGTAAAATTCCCACTGAAAGCACAAGACGCCTTCTTCGCAAAATCAGTATCGAGAAAAATTTATACTTTATTGAAGTAAATGACGCTCCGAATAATTTGTCGCTTGCAAGGGAAGCAAAACTGATGAATAATGTGCTCCGCGTTTTAACTCCCGGAGTATTTTCGCCCTCTCTCAAAAATCTGCCGGTGGTGTTCTTGGCCGGCGCCTCAGATTTGCTGAATGTTATCGAGACAGTTCAATTCCAGCTTAAGGGAACTCCTTCTGCCTCCGAAATAGAATTTCTCTCATTCATCCTAAAAGAAAATCTGATCGAAAAAAAATCGGATGATGAAAACGGCTTAAAAGTTATACAGACTTATGAAAAGTATCCCGGTCAAATTCTTAAAGATTATGCTTTGGCTCCGTTCATTGAGAATGCCGGGAATAAAATCAACAGGCTGATTGAATCAAGAGAAGCATTGATTGAAAAATACAGTCAAATGACAGCGGAGAGGAGTGGAGAATTATTAAAAAGGTCTGAGAATCTGAACGGTGTTTTTCTTTTTGACAAGTTTGCCGAAAGAAACGCGTTAGAGTTATTGAATGATCTGGTCAAATCTTCCTCTTCGCCGGAGTTCCAAAAAGATTTGACGGAAAGTTTTATCTTCTCATTCTTACGCCATCATCCTGAATACAAACGCGAGAATGTACAATTAGTAAGCGGTTCAGCAAGAACAGGACTTGCGATGCTCGGATTTATATGCGGAATTGAAGAGGCGGTAGTTCCGGATTTAAGCTGGACATATGAGCATTGCTTTCCAAAGGTAACGGTCGTTCCGCTAACGGAAGGCTATGAACTCGACACTATTGAAATTAAAAGAGTCATAGGAAAAAAAATATCCGACGATTCAAAGTGGATAGAATACGGTGCGCTCGTTTTGAACAATCCTCATAACGCAACCGGCAAGATTTTCAGCAATGACTCGCTGCAAGATCTTATTAAGTGGGCACTTGAAAGAAAAATTTTCATCATAGACGATCTTTCGTATCAGAATGTAGCCCCATCCGCCGAGTTGAAGCAAATTCCGTCCCTGCGTCAGATTGCGGAGGAGCTTAATAAAACAGGCTACATAAGTGATGATGAAAAAAAATATTTAATAACAATTCACTCCTTATCCAAGACGGATTCATTCGCCGGGGCGCGGCTTTCTGTAATTGAAATTTTGCACGAAGTAGTTTAT
The DNA here is from genome assembly GCA_021812705.1 of Bacteroidota bacterium. Taxonomy (GTDB): domain Bacteria; phylum Bacteroidota; class Ignavibacteria; order Ignavibacteriales; family Melioribacteraceae; genus Fen-1258. The sequence goes on from JAKAMT010000019.1 coordinate 14,096, forward strand.
GAAAAATTCTCTAAAGTGAATTCAACGGTGAGCCCTAATCTTGCGGCTATTTTTCTGGCTTATTTATTTTATAGAAACAGGCCTGAGACTGCAAATGCATATTGGCGTTTAAGAAATAATATTTTTCTCGATAGGACGGATGCTATATTGAATGCGGTTAAGGTTCTTCCCAAGAACCGGAATGTGTTCGAAATAAAAATTCAGCCGCCGCAGGGAAGCATGTATCCCCAGATGATTATAGAAAAACTTCCATCCGGCTTATCGCTCGACTGGCTGGCATCCGGATTGGCCCGGCAGGGAATAGGGCTTGTTCCGCTTTCAACTTTTGCGAGAACGGAGAAGGGCTTTGAAATCGGGAGAAAAACTTTTCGGCTTACATTAGGCGGTACGGATGATGCCTCAGCGCTTTCCGTCAAAACCAGAAGGGTTCTGATTGATCTTAACAGAATGATTTCAGAAGAAGAGTCGAATTACAGCAGGATCAGATTCAAGCCAAAAAAGTCTTTTCTTAAAAATAGTTTAGCCGGAGAATATTTACCGGCTGAATGGGAATCATTGGCGGATAAAATAAAAAATAATTGTGCGTCCGCTTATTCTGAACGGATTAAAAAATTTACCCGCGATTCTTTCTCTTCCCATGAAAAGGAAAAATTTAAAAAAGTATTTCTGGAAGAAAGACTCTCTGTTTTTAAGAATAAACTGGAAGAGAGAATATATTTAGCTGAAGCATTGATTGAATCCGCCGCTTCCGATGGAGGAAAAACGCTCTCTTCACGCCTTGAATATGAATTCTTTAAAGACAATCTGGAAGAAAGACTTCACAGGTTCAAACGCAGGCTTTACGACCGGACTGTCCATCCCACGCAGATGTATTCGCTGAGAACGGAGCTTATTTTTGAAAATATAATCAACAAGCTTATAAGAAAGAAACAGGTTTCGGTCAAGCTTATTGATCTGTTATCGGATGAACTCGTGAAAGAATATCTCGGAATGAATGTAGCAATAATTTCGGGCGAAGAATCATCCGAGCTTCTTTTAGATTTGAACTCCTTAGTTGCGTCGGAAAATTATTTCGGGCTTAATTCGAATTATAAATTCCATCCGTTCATTTCATTCTGGGGAGACTGGGATGGTACCAACCGCCCCTCAGGACAAGGGCACAGTTTGACAGCCGCTGTAATAATTGAGAATGTCTCGAGGCAGGCTAATCTTTTAAAGATGCTAATGCGGTGCGATAAAACCGTCTATATTGAGGCATCTTTGCTGGATGAAATACAAAAACTGCCGTATAGAAATAAAAAATTTGTGAAACTTCTGGGAGAAATTACACAGCTTACCCATCAGCTGGAGAAACGATATAAGGGAATACTACCTGTAAATATAAAACCGGGACGCTTAAGGAAGCTCGGTATGAGTCTGCGGATAGCGAACGATCCGCTTACATCATTATGGCATCACAACGACCGGCTTGAAAGAAAAATGCGCGATCTGCGGCTTCAAAGGAGAAATACTTTGGAGTATTATTTCTCTTTGAACAAGCTGATGAGAAAAACTTTGTATTCATTAATTCCTTCGGTCAGAAAGAATATCGGCAACAGAGAGATACTTTTGGAATTTTCACTCTTCAGGGATCTGCTGAAAAGATTTGTAATTACTCCAAGAATTAATCAGAAAATGATTACGGCGCAGGATCAGTTCGCAATCGATACGACTGTTTATAATATAAATGAACTTAATGCTATCTCCGGCAATTACGGCAATCCGGGATTGGTCCTGGCGCTGCAGGTGAGCATGTCTACAAAGCCAGATGCTTTAATCGCGCTTGACAGAAAATTCCGCGCGGCGCGTGAAGAAATTTTAAGAACCAATCCCTCTCTCCAGCTTCCGTCAATTTGGAGCATCCCGCTCTTCGAAGACCTTGACTCCGTGAGCAATATTCCTAAGTATGCCGAAAAGATTTGGGAATATTCTCTCCAGAGCAGAAGAATTGATCAAAGTACGGAAAACAGATTCTGCGAGATTATTGTTGAGATATTCATTGCCGGTTCAGATCTAAGTCAGCAGATAGGACAGGCTGCCGGCTGGAATTTATTTAAGCAAGGGAGATATGAGCTTGCAAAATGGCTTGCGGAAAAGGGAGTTATAGGAGAAGTGAGATTGAAACTTGGAAGCGGCGAGCCAATGCAGAGACAGGGGGGCTATTATTCTGAAATTTCGGGCAAGCCGGCATTTATTCAAAGCAGAGAATCATTTAAGAGATTTAAGAAATGTCTTACTGAATCGGCTCAAAAAAGTACTGAATACGCTGTCACGCCTCTGCTCGGAATCTTTTCTGGCGGAGATTTGAGAACTCTCCAAAGCAATGTGTCGGAAAAGCTGCGGTCGATTGGAGTTCATGATTTTTCTCAGCTCATTTATCATCTTCATAGCGCGCAAAAAAAATATGAAACGGAATTAGTGCGCGCCGGTGAACCGCTGGTCGAAACGCGTCTCCAATTTCAGAAACGAGGACTAAAAGAATTAGAGCGTTTAACTATCGGAAGAAAGGAAGAAATTTTTGATGAATTCCTCTCAATAAGCACGGAAAATTTCAGGCAGATTCTCTACGGAAGAGAGGAAGATGTGGTAGGAATCCATATCATTTCCTATTTTATCTCCCGGACAACACCTCCTCTCAGAGACCGTCCTACAGTGAGGCCCGTAAGAAACTCAGACGGAAATACCGGACAGAGAATTTTAGAAAAAATTTCATCAACAATTCCATTCTCTAAATACGGAAGTCTGCTGCGGGCCATTTCCCATAATCAGTCGCAGACGTATGTACTGGGTATTAATCAGCTTACAACAGGTTTATTCCGCGCCCTCGATGTTTATGCTCAAAAGGATTCTTCATCAAGAAGCACACTCATAGGGGAAAGAATTTTACCCAATCTGCCGGTCTATGAAATTCTTAACACGTTAAGAATATTCCATGACAAAGATCTTTTTTACCTCAAAAAGATTGAGCATTCATTTCCCGCGGGCAATTCCGCTTTTGTAGCGCTGAGAGAAGACAATGATGCAATGTTTAAATATCTGAATTTATTCCAGAAAGAATTGCTGCGCCGGCATGGACTTGATGTTAACGATTTTTTTGAAGGGAAAATATTTATTCCGGATCTTCTGCCGGCTCTGCGGCCGGATCTTGCAGTTTTATTACAACCGGATCTTTTCAATACAGATCCTGAAGTTTTTCTGGAGTCCGTGAATGGAAATGTGGATGAAGAATGGATGAACGAAATTAAAAAACTTTTATCGGTTCCGGATGAGATAAAATACTGGCGGATGAAAATGTGGGATCTGCTTCACAAACCTCTTCAACAGCGGATTTTAAGTTTTGTTGAACTTGCAGTCGCGCTGAATTCGATTCCTGCCAGCACTTTTTCAAAAGAATATTCAACCGCCGGTAATAAATATAGAAAGAGTACCGGTGTTTCAAACCTGTGGAAAAATTTTTCGGATGATAATATTCATGAATTCCTCGGAGCGGCTGTTGAATTCCTTTCTTTTGTATCGGAGGGGATAGTGGAGGTGCCGAATAATATAGTCCGGGCACTAAAAGAAGCCGAGCGGATAATAAAAATTGAAGAGCAGGCGTTAAGTGCCTCGGAGCAGGAATTGCTGAGGTTTTATCTGCTTCAGATGGCGCGGCTTACAGGCGAGAATGGGTGAACTGTTTCGTGATAAAAAATCTCCCGCAGGAAGCGGGAGATTTATTTTTATGCAAAATTATTTTTTGGGATAAGCGGGCACCGGAGGAAAGGCGAAAGGATTCTTTTTTACTTTCTCTTTGATGACTTCGATCGCTTTCTCCAGCTGTGCATCCTTTCCGGCCATAACAGAAGCCGGATCGTTATCGATCAGAATATCCGGATCCGCGCCGTGATTTTCCACCAGCCACTTTTGATCACGGTTGTAAAAAGCATTATTGGACTGATTGACGCTTCCGTTATCTATCGTAAGCTGCGCGTTCAGGATCCCCACCAACCCTCCCCAGGTCGGAACGCCGATGAATGTTCCAAGCTTTCTTTCTTTGAAATGCTCGATGAATGCTTCGCCGTCGCTGCCGGTGTTTTCATTCGCGAGCAAAACGAACTGACCTGCACTTACCGGTCCCGGATATCTCATCGGCACCATTCCGGTGAGAACATTGTAAGCAACTACTTTGCGTTCAAGTTTATCGATCATAAAATATTCAGTCCATCCGCCGCCGTTTCTTCTGTCGTCAATTATGATTCCGTCTTTAAAGCGGAACGCTCTGAAATATTTGTCGAACTCGCCGATTCCGCCTGAGCCCATTGCGGTAATATGCATGTAACCGATTCTGCCGTCGGTTTCTTTCTCAACTTTCTTTATATTGTCTGCCACCCATCTGAAATATCTGAGGGAAGTATTTAAACGAATCGGTAAAACAGTGTAAGTTTTTGCACCATCCTTGCCCGGCTTACTGTTTACAGTGACCGTGATTTTTTGATTCGGCGTCACCTGAAGGAGCGCGAAATAATCTTCCGGCACTTTTATCTCTTTGCCGTTGATGGCTATAAGATAATCTCCCTCTTTAACTTCAATATCGGGACGCGCGAGCGGTGCTGTAAGATCAAGATTGTATTCGGTAGGACCGTAAATTTTTTCAAACTTATAGAGCCCCGCAGATTTATCGGCAATAAGATCCGCGCCCAGCCATCCTGTAAAAATATTGTTTTGCGGTAATTGGGATTCATTGCTGAAATCGCCTCCGCCGATATATGTATGAGAAACGCAGAGTGAACCGACCATCTGGGAGAGCGCCCAATTAAGATCATTTCTTGAACTTAATTGCGGAATGTACGATCTGTATTTCTCTCCGGTTTTTTTCCAGTCTACTCCGTGCATGTTTTTGTCGTAAAAGAAATCGCGGTACCATCTCCAAGTATCGCTTAATATCTGATTCCATTCATCCTGAAGCTTTACTTCGTAGCCCATATTGGCCAGATTCAATTTTGAACCGGTCTTTTTTGATTGAACAATTCCTGCCAGGGAGTTGGTAAAGAAATCTTTCTCTTTTTGAATTATAATCTGTTCGCCGTTCGTGGATAATTGGTAATTGCTGATCTTTTCATCTATGACGGCGTCGGATTTTTTCTCCATATCAAAAACATGAAGAGTCCATTTCGCCGCTCCGCTCGGTTTAAAAATATTTTCATAATCATCTTCTAAAAATTTATCCGTGGAGCACCATGCCACTTTTCCTTTTCCCGCTTTCAGATAAAAATAATTTCCGGCTTCCACCGGGAGAGGGAAAGTTCTTTCCATCAATCCATCCGTATCGATTCTAAAGCCCGATTTTTCCTTTTTGAAATCTCCTGCTGGATCCGCAAACGGAGGTGTTTCTCCTTTGCGAAGCTGCACAGCCATAATTTTATTAGGCGTGGCTACAACATGATTGTCTTCATAAAAATCCATCTGGATAGAAAAATCACGGCTGGAGATGTAATAAAGATAATCTCCGTTGCTGTCGAATGAAGGATTAAGGTTATCATAAAAATCGCCGGTCACTTCAAATTTTTTCTTCTGATCCAGACTGTAGAGAAATATCTGATTGTTCCTGTTCAGACGCGCAAAGCTGTAAGTGATCCATTTACTGTCGGGCGACCAGTTGTAATCGCTCATCTCCCAGTAAAACTCGTCATTCTTCAGAAAATTCGATTCGTCTACTTTTACCATTTTTTTTGTTTTTACTTCGACATAAAAAATTGAATAATCCTTATTGCCGAAAAGTATTTTCTCCCCGTCCGGCGACCATAAGAGATGATAAACAAATTTGTCGAGTTTATCTGTCAGCTGAATCCAATCTCCGCCGGATGATTTTTGAATATACAATTGATACTCGCCCGATTTGTCGGAGAAGAATGCAATCCATTTGCCGTCGGGGGAAATCTGCGGATACAATTCCCTGGTGCCGCTTGTATTCGACAAGTTATTCGTTGTGCCGTCACCGGTTGGAACAGTGAAGATATCTCCACGTGCTTCGAGCACTGCAGTCTTTCCGTCATCTGAAATTCCGAAATGGTGGACATAATCTTTTGGATTGACGGTACGGTCCCGTAATTTCCATCTGTCGCTGTTTATATCAACAATAATTTTTTTTGAAGAACCTGTGTTCGTATCCAAAACATTAATGTAGCCGTCCTGAATATAAACTATGCTGCTGCCGTCCGTCTCCGGCCACATCACATCTATATCGGTATAATTTGTAACGGGATCGATTTTTTTTGTGCCTATCTCCTGAACGTACAGGTTCGCAATTCCGTTCGTCCTGTCGGAAACAAAATACATCTTATTCCCAATCCACATAGGATATGCATTCTTGCCCACGTAATCAGAGACTGCGGTGAATTCATTTTTCACGAAATCATACATCCATATATCAACGTACTGGCCCCCTTTATATCTCTTCCAGTAATATTCTTCGTTTCCTTTTCTGTTGTACAGCATCTTTGTTCCGTCCGGATTGAACGAACACAAAATTCCTCTGTCAACCGGCACTCTTTCCGGCGCGGAGCCGTTTCTGCTCACAAAGTACAAGCGAGGATCTCTTCCGATTGAATTCTCGAAGAATGATCGGTAAACAATTTTCTCTCCGTCCGGTGTCCATGCAACCGTCTGCGCACCGCCTGGATTATAAGTCAATCTTTTCGGCTCTCCGCCGGCCGATGGAATCAGATAAACATTAGTTGACCCATCGTAGCTTGCGGTGAATGCAATCCATTTTCCGTCGGGAGAAAATTTTGCGGCAAATTCAGATCCGGGAAAAGTTGTAAGACGAACGGCTGTTCCTCCCGCGGAATTGACTATCCACAAATCATCTTCGTATGTGAACACTATCTTGTCCTTGTAAATATCGGGATACTTCATAAAACGCCCTTCGAACGAGGCATATAAGTTCACGGTTAACAAAACAAATGTGATTGATAAATAATTGAAAATCTTTTTCATAATCTCCTCTTTCTCAAATATTGCTTCTAAAAATTAACTATTTGCCTAAAATAAAATCATGATTTTTATTCACTGCATCAAGTAAGGATAACCCGATCTTATTTCACACAATTTCTGCGCGCAAATAATCAGGACATTCTACTTAAATATAAATTTCAATTAAAATGAACATAATCGTGCCGACTTTTGTTATGACTTTATACTCTTGTTTATTTTAGAACCGCTCTTCCATATATTTGAACCATCGAGAAGAGATTAAAAAAGGCTCATAATGAATTTTGAATTTGATATTGCCGTCCTCGGAGGCGGACCGGGCGGTTATGTGGCTGCAATCCGCGCTGCTCAGCTTGGATTTAAAACAGTATTGATAGAAAAAGATAATCTTGGTGGCGTTTGCCTGAATTGGGGATGCATACCTACAAAATCACTACTCAAGAATGCCGAGATTTTTGATCTGATGAAGAATCATTCGGCAGGATTCGGAATTTCCGTTGAAGGACTCAGTTTTGATTTTAATAAAATTATTTCGAGAAGCCGGGATATTTCCGACAGAATTACGAAGAATGTAGAGCTGCTCGTTAAAAAAAATAAAATTGAACGGATTAGGGGTTTCGGAAAATTAATTTCAAAAAATCAGATAGATATTTTTGATAATGAAAATAAAAAAATAAAATCTGTTAGTGCCGGAAATATTATTGTGGCTACCGGCGCGCGTCCCAAGAAAATAGATTCAATCCCCGTAGACCGTAAAAATATTATTACATCCACCGAAGCCATGAACCTTCCGGCTCAGCCGAAAGATATGATCATCATCGGCGCCGGCGCAATCGGAATCGAGTTCGCATATTTCTATTCCGTTCTGGGAACAAAAGTTACAATTATTGAGATGATGGATCAGATTCTGCCGGTTGAGGATAAGGAGGTTTCTGAAACTCTCGTAAAAAGTTTTAAGAAGAGAGGAATATCAATCTACACTTCTGCGAAAGTTGAAAAAGCGGAATCAACGGCAGACGGCGCGAATGTTCATATTGTGTATGAAGGCAAAAAAATTGAACTGCATGCAGAAAAAGTTTTGACGGCCGTGGGCGTTACGGGAAATGTTGAAGGATTCGGCCTGGAAGAACTTGGAGTAGAGCTTTTCAAGAACCATATAAAAGTCGACAAAAGAAATTACAGCACCAGTGTTCCGGGCATCTTTGCAATAGGTGACGTTATCGGACCGCCGTGGCTTGCTCACGTGGCGTCGTCGGAAGGAATAAACTGCGTCGAATCGATAAAAGGTTTGAATCCTGTTCCTGTCAATTATGAAAACATTCCCGGATGCACATATTGCATTCCGCAGGTTGCAAGCGTCGGAATGACCGAAGCCAAAGCGCGCGCTGCCGGTTATGAACTGAAGATCGGGAAATTTCCTTTTATGGCAAGTGGAAAAGCATTCGCCGCCGGAGACAGAGAAGGATTTGTAAAATTAATTTTTGATGCAAAATACGGAGAACTGCTCGGCGCGCATATAATAGGTCCGGAGGCGACTGAACTTATTGCGGAACTTACACTCGCAAAATCGATGGAAGCCACTTTCGAATCGATTGTTAAAACTGTTCACGCGCATCCTACATTATCCGAATCAATTATGGAAGCGGCGGCTAACGCGTATGGCGAATCGATCCACATATAGAACTTTCGATTACTGCGATCTCGGCCTCGTCGATTATAAAGAAGCATGGGATCTTCAGAAAAAAATATTTGAACTGCGCCGCGGCAATCAAATACCGGATACGTTTTTTATGCTGCAGCATCCCCATACTTACACTTTGGGCAAAGTGGCGGATAAATCGAATCTGCTGAGCTCGGAAGAGCAGCTCAAGGATGCCCGAGTCAGCGTTTATGAAATCGACAGAGGCGGCGATATAACTTATCACGGACCCGGGCAGATTGTCGGCTATCCGATAATAAGTCTGAGCGGATGGAAAGAGGATACGCATTTATATCTGCGTTCGCTCGAAGAAATAATTATTCAGACCCTCTCTTCGTACGGAATTGAAAGCGGACGCAATCCCAAATATACCGGAGTATGGATAGGCGACAGAAAAATTGCAGCCATCGGAATTAAAGTTAGCAGGTGGATAACAATGCACGGCTTCGCTTTTAATATCAACACGGATCTTTCATTCTTCAACGGAATTATTCCGTGCGGAATAAAGGAGAAAGAAGTTACATCGCTTCAGAAAGAACTTGGAAGAGAGATAGACATCGAAGAAGTAAAAAATATTCTGCTTGAAAAATTCACGGAAGTGTTCGGATACTCTTCTTATTCTGTAAATGAGAAAGATAAATATCTGAAAAATGTTTTAACCGGTATTCAGATTTAATGAACTTGTAAAAATCCAAACAGGATTAAAAAAATGAGCTCAGAAAAAATTGAAGCAGCGATAGATAAAAATAACGGAGTAAAACCGACGGGCAAAATAGATTCATTCGGCGGAATGACTAAAGACGAATTGATGAATGTCCTGAGGATAATGAACCTCTCCCGCTCTATAGATCATAAAGTGATGAGTCTGTTGAAACAGGGGAAAGCTTTCTTCCACATCGCGGGCGCGGGGCATGAAGCCACGCAGATTGCGTTCGCATTGGCAATGGAAAAGAGAACCGACTGGGCTTTCCCTTATTACCGGGATATGAGCTTTATGCTCGCACTCGGAATCAAGCCTGATGATATTTTTCTCGGCTTTCTCGGAAAAGCGGACGACCCGATGACCGGCGGCAGACAGATGCCGTGCCATTGGACATCAAAAGAATTTAATGTTCCCACTCAATCCAGCCCTACCGGAACGCAGTTTCTTCAGGCGGTGGGCGCGGCTCTTGCACTAAAGAAAAAAGGGATCAACGGCGTTGTATACGTCAGCTCCGGTGAGGGAACTACTTCGCAGGGAGAATTTCATGAGGCGGTTAACTGGGCTTCGAGAGAAAAACTTCCCGTCGTCTTTGTAATTCAAAATAATAAATGGGCAATATCGGTCCCGGTTGAAAATCAAAACGGAGGCAAGAATTATTCCGTCTGCGAAATGATGAAAGGTTACGAAAATCTTCTCCGCTTCGAAGTCGACGGAACGGATTTCCTCAAGATGAATGCAATTGCTCAGTCGGCATTTAAGTATGCCCGGCAGGGTAAAGGTCCCGCGCTTGTTGAAGCGCATGTCGTACGGCTGATGTCCCATTCGTCGTCCGACGATCAGAAAAAATACCGGCCCGAAGATTCGCTCAAAGATGATCTGAAGAAAGATCCAATCGAACTCTTCTCAAAAGTTTTAATTGAAAAAGGAATTCTTACGGAACTCTCCTACGATGAATTCAAAAAAGAGATTCATCATCATGTCAATGAAGCGGCCGACTGGGCTTTGAAACAGGAAGATCCGAAATCCGAAACGGCAGTAAGATTTGTACTCGATGAATCGGGCAAACGCGACCGTCTTGAATATGAAAAATTGACTCATGAAGGGAAACCGGTTGTACTTGTGGATGCGGTTAACCATGCATTGCGCGAAGAGATGGAGCGTAATGAAAAAATTTATCTCTTCGGAGAGGATGTTGCCGACGGCAAAGGGGGCGTGTTCACTGCGACAAAAGGATTGTCCACAGCGTTCGGAGAAGAAAGAGTTTTCAATTCGCCCCTGGCCGAAGCAAGCATCGCGGGTGTCGCGGTCGGAATGGCACTGAGCGGATTGAAACCGTGTGTTGAAATTCAGTTCGGAGATTATATCTGGCCCGCATTCATTCAGTTCCGCGATGAAATGGTTATGTACCGCTACCGTTCAAATAATTTATTCGAAGCGCCCGTTGTTACGCGCGTCGCCGTAGGCGGATATATTCACGGAGGACTTTATCACAGCCAGAATATAGAAGGATTCTTTTCTCACATGCCGGGAATCTTAATTGCGTATCCTTCAAACGCGGCGGATGCTAAAGGATTGTTAAAAACAGCTCTCCGCATTAATGATCCTGTGCTCTTCCTTGAGCATAAAGGATTGTACCGGCAGAGTTATTCTTCATCGCCGGAACCGGATTCCGATTATTTAGTGCCGTTCGGAAAAGCAAAAGTTTTTCGGGAGGGGAATGATGTTTCAATTATTACATACGGTGCAATGGTTCATGAATCAAACTTCGCGGCAAAAAAATTGGAAGCAGACGGCTACTCAGCGGAGATTATAGATCTCAGAACTCTCGCTCCGCTTGATACGGATGCAATCTATAAATCGGTTAGGAAAACCGGAAAGTGCATCGTTATCCACGAGGATACTTTGACCGCGGGATTCGGCGCGGAGATCGCCGCACTGGTTACGGAGAACTGCTTTCAGTCGCTGGACGGACCGGTAAGAAGAATCGGAGCTGCGGATGCACCGATACCGTATCATCCGAATCTCGAATCGACTGTTCTGCCCGGACGAGAAAAAATTTATGAAGCGGTGAAAAATTTAATTGAATATTGAGAATTAAAAATTGTCCGCTTCTCTTTACTAAATTTGTTAAGTGAAATGCCGGAATAAATAAATTCCGGAATCAAACGAGGCTCAAAATGAAAGTAGATATCGTAATGCCGAAAATGGGAGAAAGCATTAATGAGGGAACTCTTATTAAATGGCATAAGAAAAAAGGGGACCGCGTAAAAAAAGATGATATCATTTATGAGATCAGCACGGATAAGGTTGATACCGAAATCCCTTCGCCTGAAGACGGAATCCTGAGCGACATAAAAGTTTTTGAACAGGAAACTGTTCTGGTTGGAACCGTTGTGGCAGTAATTGAGACCAACGGAGAAGAAGCAACCGAAACTTCTGCAGAGAAAATTCCCGACGCGCCTTCAACACATCAGGTTGGCGGCGAACTTGTAGATATCCCTATGCCTAAAATGGGTGAATCTATTATGGAGGGAACGATTTTAAAGTGGCATAAAAAAGCGGGCGATAAAATAAACCGGGATGAGATAATTTTTGAAATCAGCACGGACAAGGTTGATACGGAAGTTCCTTCTCCAGTCGACGGAATTCTTTCCGAAATTTTATTCGATGTGAACGCAACCGTTCCTGTCGGCGCCGCTGTGGCAAAAATTTTGACCACAAGCGGAATTGTGAAACAAATACCGGCTTCGCAGGATTCAGTACCGGAGCCGCAGAAAATTTCTGCTCAGGAAAAAAGAACTTCTGAACCGCCAATCGCTCATCAGAAAAATTCAAATAAGTTTTTCTCGCCCCTCGTTCTCAACATGGCATTGGCGGAAGGTATTTCATTAAGCGAATTGGAAACTGTATCCGGCACAGGTATCGAAGGGAGAATTACAAAAAACGATCTGCTCAATTATATTCAGCGCGGCAGATCGGACCGGAATTTATACTCGGCTCAAATGAGTGAATCGGAAAAACCGGCCAAGCAGCCCGCAGAAAAAAACTTCAAACGCGAACCGGGCGCATCTTCGGAAATTATTCCTATGGATATTAACCGCCAGCGCGTTATGAACCATATGATCAAAAGCCGCGATACTTCCGTTCATGTCACCGCAATCAGCGAAGTTGATGTTACGGTTATTCATAATTTCATAGAGAGGAACCGCGATTCCTATTCCGCAAACGAAGGTTTAAAACTTACTTACATGCCGTTCATTTCATTCGCTGTCATAAAGGCGTTAAAAGAGTTCCCGTTGATGAATGCATCGATTGAGGGGAATAATATCGTAATGAAAAAATTTATTAATCTTGGAATCGCGGTGGCGGTTGAACCGAACGGATTGATCGTACCCAATATTAAAAATGCGGATGAAAAAAATATCCGCGGACTCGCGCGTTCAATCCAGGATTTGGGCACGCGCTCGCGTTCTAAAAAACTTACTGCAGATGATGTCTCTGCCGGCACATTCACAATAACAAATTACGGCGTGTTCGGATCCCTTTTCGGAACGCCGATAATAAATCAGCCGGAAGTGGGAATACTCGGAGTGGGTGCCGTAACTAAAAAACCGGTAGTTGTTGAGGTAAACGGGATCGACAGCATTGCAATTAAACCGATGATGTATCTTTCGCTGAGTCATGACCACCGCCTCGTTGACGGAATGCTAGGCGGAAAATTCCTGAAATCGGTTAAAGAAACTCTGGAAAACTTTGATGTATCGTTGGTATAATTGTAAAATGAATTTGAGATTATTTACGGAAAAGTGTTAAATGAAAATTAATCAGCATCAGCTTGCGTTTAAAGAAGAGATAGAGAAGAACAGGGAAGAGCTTGGCAAACGGCCGGACTGGCTCAAAGTGCGCCTGCCGGCAGGTCATAACTATAAAGAAGTTCATGAGCTGATGCGCAAATCGAAACTGAATACTGTTTGCGAAGAAGCTAAATGCCCCAACCTTGCCGAATGCTGGAACAGAAAAACCGCGACATTCATGATTCTTGGCGATACATGCACGCGCAGTTGCGGATTCTGCAATATCAAAGTAGGCATTCCGAATGAACTGGATCTCGATGAACCGAGGCGCGTGGCGGAATCGGTGGAAGCGCTCGGATTGAACCACGTTGTTATCACTTCAGTCGACCGCGATGAGCTCAAAGACGGCGGCGCGTCAATTTTTTCGGAATCGGTGCGGCTCATACGCGAAAAAATGAAAAACACTACAATCGAAATTCTTATACCGGATTTTAAAGGCGATGAAAATTCATTCAATATCATTCTTCAAAATCGGCCAGATATACTTAACCATAATCTTGAAACAGTAAAAAAATTGTATCACGCAGTCCGCCCCCAGGCAAAATATGAACGGAGCCTTGACCTCATCCGCTGGTTTAAAGAAAAAGGATTAAAGACGAAAAGCGGAATCATGGTCGGAATCGGAGAATCAAAAGAAGAAGTGATCGAACTTCTGAATGATCTTTTTAATTCCGGCTGCGATATTGTCACAATAGGCCAGTATCTCCAGCCCACAAAAAACCATCTCCCCGTTCACAGATTTGTCACATTGGAAGAATTCGCATACTACAAAGAATACGGCCTGAATTTGGGATTCAAGGCGGTTGAATCTTCCCCGTTGGTTCGCAGCTCCTATCACGCAGATAAACACGCCTCTTTGCTCTAAATACAAAGGCCGGCTGGAATCCTGACACCGGCTTAAATATTTCGGATTAGCGCTAATTTAAATTGTATTATCTTCGATAATCATTAATGAGGATTTAAATTATTTTAACCGCTAATAGAGGTGAGTCTAAATGGAAGTAAAAGGAACGGCAGTCGCGGCAATTCCCGAATTTGTAAAGTCAAAATTCCCAGCGGATTATGAAAAATGGCTGAGCGCCTTATCGGAACCTTCAAGAAATCTGATGCAAAATAAAGCATTAGCCAGCAGTTGGTATCCGGTGGATTATGGAATTGTTGAACCGACAAAAAAAATCTGCGAGATGTTTTACGGAGGCAATCCGAAAGGCGCAAATGAAATGGGGAGAATCAGCGCGGATATGGCTCTCAAAGGGATCTATAAACTATTTGTGAAAGCCGGTACGCCCCAGTTTATTATAAGCAGAGCCAGCACAATCCTGGCTTCATATTACCGCCCGTGCGAATTGGTCGTTCATTCCTCAACGGAAAAAAGTTGTACTCTCCATTTTTCTAAATTCACAAACAAAGAGGGTATTATAGAAGAACGGATCTCCGGCTGGATCGAAAGAGCACTCGAAATTAACGGCTGCTCCAACCCCGTCCTCAAAATCGGCAAATCCATGGCAAAAGGAGATCCTATCACAGAAATGTTTGTTACATGGAAATAAAAAGTACCTGATCAATTCTCAAAATCGGGGGGATCTTCACAAAGTCAAATGCTGGCGGGGGGCATTTGACTTTTTTTATACCGCTTTTCACTCCATTGCGCTTAAAGAAATTTTACTTATTTTTCGCCTGGCAGTCAAAAATGAAATGGGAATAATAAGTTTCCCGATCCTGATATGAGCCGGTTTAATAGAGTTAATCGGGGATTACCAAAATCCGGTTATCTGAAATTTTTGAAATTATTGTTCTGATGCAAAAATACCCGAAGATTTGTTTCTTCTCATCTCCCGGTTATTTGCATTTAGTTTTCGTTAGGTCTTAAGTTGAATAGAATTTTAATAGAAATAATTAATTCAAATAATAGAAGAACTGTAAAAAGGTTACGGCATAAGCTGTAACCTTTTTTATTTAATAACCAGAGGTTAATTTATGGCAAAGGTGAAGGGCGATATTTTAATCGATATCGAAAAATGTAAAGGGTGCGAACTTTGCGCTGCTGCTTGTCCCCAGGATTCTCTCGAACTGTCCCGCAAGCTCAACTCAAAAGGTTATCATTACATCGTCAAAATAGAAGATAACTGCACCGGCTGCACAAACTGCGCTTTGGTTTGCCCCGACGGCATAATCAAAGTCTACCGCAAAACTGAAAAGAAAAAAGAACAGGTTGCAACAATATCAAATGTAACGGGCGACATAACATTAACGGTGAACTCATGAGCGAATTAAAATTAATGAAAGGAAATGAAGCGCTCGCAGAAGCCGCTATATTGGCCGGCTGCGACGGCTATTTTGGATATCCGATCACTCCCCAATCGGAAGTGCTCGAGTATCTTACCCAGTATGCTTATCAGAGAACGGGTATGGTTGTCCTTCAGGCAGAGAGCGAAGTTGCATCAATCAATATGATCTACGGCGCAGCGGGAACAGGAAAAAAAGTTATGACCTCATCCTCGTCTCCCG
The DNA here is from genome assembly GCA_021812705.1 of Bacteroidota bacterium. Taxonomy (GTDB): domain Bacteria; phylum Bacteroidota; class Ignavibacteria; order Ignavibacteriales; family Melioribacteraceae; genus Fen-1258. The sequence goes on from JAKAMT010000019.1 coordinate 29,868, forward strand.
GAATCAGTCTTATGCAGGAGGGGATCTCTTACATCGCATGCGCGGAACTGCCGTGCCTGCTCGTTAATGTGGTTAGAGGAGGCCCGGGATTGGGCACTATCCAGCCGTCTCAGGGAGATTATTTCCAGGCGGTTAAAGGAGGAGGACACGGAGATTATAAATTGATCGTCCTAGCACCCTCATCGGTGCAGGAGATGGTCGATCACGTTAAACTCGGATTCGATCTGGCGTTTAAATGGAAAAATCCCGTTATGATTTTAACAGACGGCGCGCTCGGCCAGATGATGGAAAAAGTTCAGCTCCCTGAACAGGAACCGCGCTCGAATGAACTTTATGACTGGGCAACAACCGGCAAACCGAAAACACGCGAAAGAAATTTTATCACCTCTCTTCATATTCAGCCG
>JAKAMT010000148.1 GCA_021812705.1 Bacteroidota bacterium
TTTTTTAACATCAGCTTCTGTCGAGTTAGCAGCAAGTTCAAGTTTAGATCTGACTTTTCCGTTAATTTGAACCACGATTGTAACAGAATCAACACTCAGCGCTTTTTCGTCAACTTCAAACCAGGCCGGAATTTGAAAAAGTGATTTTTCTTTTCCCAGAAGATGCCAGCATTCCTCGCCAAGATGCGGGGCCATAGGCGCAATCATTAACGCAAGCCTTTCTAGTGCGTACACTGCGAGATCTTTTCTGCAATCGTTCAGATTTTTCAGTTCGTTCGATAGTTCCATCAATGCCGCAACCGCCGTATTGAATCTGAAATTATCCAGTTCTGCTTCAACTTTTTGTATGGACTGATTTACTTTTCTGTAAACGGATTTTTCCGTTTCGTTCAGATCAGCGATTTCATATCTCTCTTTGGCTTGAAATTCCCTGGCAAGATTGGCATTCGATTCAAACATAGAATAAACTCTCTGAACAAATCTGTCAACTCCGACTATACCTTTATCGCTCCAGTCGCCGCCAAGTTCATAAGGGCCCATAAACATCAGATACATTCTGAAAACATCGGCGCCGTAATTTTCAAGGAATATATTCGGATCAACGACATTTCCTCTCGACTTGGACATTTTTGCGCCCTGGTTAGTAATAGTTCCCTGATGAATAAGTTTTTTGAACGGTTCATCGCTGTTAACCAATTTTATATCGCGCAAAAATTTATGGATGAATCGTGCATACAAAAGATGCATAACGGCATGTTCCGCTCCGCCCACATACATATCAACCGGGGTCCATTTATCTCCCAGTGCCGAGTCGAACATTCCTCCTGTGAAAGAAGGATTCATATAACGGAGATAGTACCAGGAAGAATCCACGAACGTATCCATCGTGTCAACATCGCGGTGTGCGTGTCCGCCGCACTTCGGGCAGTTCACATTAACAAATTCTTTATTGCCTGCAAGCGGAGAGCCGCCGTCAGGTTTGAAATCTACATCGTATGGGAGTACAACCGGCAGTTCATTTTCAGGGACAGGAACTTCTCCGCATTTATCACAGTAGATAATCGGAATCGGTGTTCCCCAATAACGCTGGCGCGAAATAAGCCAGTCGCGCAGTCTATAATTTATTTTTTTTCTGCCGAGTCCTTTTGATTCGAGCTCCGCTGTTATTTTTTCTATTCCTTCATCGGATTGTGTTCCGTTATAAATTCCGGAATTGATCATAGTGCCGATCTCTGTGTATGCTTCTTTAAGAGGGTCGTCCTCTTTTGTGCCGGACTGAAGTATAACCTTTTTTATCGGCAGATTAAATTTTGTGGCGAATGCGAAATCGCGTTCATCGTGACCAGGCACAGCCATAACGCATCCCGTGCCGTAAGTTGCAAGAGCATAATCGGCAATCCATACGGGCACGCGTTCACCGTTGACAGGATTGATTGCAAACGCCCCCGTTGGAACTCCGGTTTTTTCTTTCACTGTCGAAGTTCTTTCAATCTCGCTTAATGATTTCACGGATTCTATATAGTCATCAACACCTTTTTTGAAATCGGGCTTTGTTATTTTTTGCACAATCTCTTTTTCCGGCGCGATCACAACATATGTAACGCCGAACAGTGTATCGGGACGCGTTGTGAACACCGTAATTTTTTCATCATATCCTTCGATTGCAAATTCGACCTCGGTTCCAGAACTTTTGCCTATCCAGTTGGTCTGCATGATTTTTGTTTTCTCGGGCCAGTCAATTTTATCAAGGCCTGCAAGCAGTTCGTCCGCATAATCCGTGATTTTAAAAAACCACTGCGTTAAATTTTTCTGAATGACTGTTGTGCCGCAGCGTTCGCAGTTGCCGTCATTCAGAACCTGTTCATTCGCCAAAACGGTCTGGCATGAAGGGCACCAGTTTACCGGCGCGTTTTTTCTGTATGCCAATCCTTTTTTATAAAGCTGAAGGAAGAGCCACTGATTCCATTTATAATATTCCGGAACGCAGGTCATCAGTTCCGCATCCCAGTCATACATTCCGCCCATCTGCTTCATCATATCTCGGATATCCGAAATATTTTTTAAAGTACTGTCTTTGGGATGCACGCCTGTCTTGATGGCGTAATTTTCCGCCGGCAGTCCGAATGCGTCGTAGCCCATCGGTTCAAAAACATTAAAGCCCTTCAGTTTTTTAAAACGCGCCCATGAATCCGTGGGCCCGTAATTATACCAGTGGCCAATGTGCATCTTAGCGCCCGATGGATAGATAAACATTACCAAACAGTAAAGTTTTTTTTCTAAATCGGTTAGGTCTGTTTTGTGGATTTTATTTTCGTCCCAAAACTTCTGCCATTTTTTTTCCGTTTCCTGGAATGGATATTTCATAATTCTCTAAGATTTTTAAAAATTGCATGGGAAATTATGGAAAATGGCGGGGGTTATCAAGAAACGGCACTGATTTAGGCCAATTATTGTCGATTCGGAACTATTTGAGTACCCGATTCATTTTATATTTATATTAAAGGCAAAGATCGATGGGTGAAACATGAACAAACCGGAAGACCAGATATTTGTAATCTTCGGGGCATCGGGAGATTTAACTAAGAGAAAGTTAGTACCCGCTCTTTATTCCCTATTCGTCCAGAATCTATTACCGGATAAATTTGTGCTGCTGGGCGCCTCACGCAGCGGATTCAGCGATCAGGAATTCCGGACCAGAATGAAGGATGCTCTGAATGAGTTTAAAGAAACCGAGGATTTATCAGGGATAGATTCGTTTCTAACAAAAATATATTATCAGAAAACAGATCCTGAAAATAAAAATGATTTTAACGTGCTTTCCGGCCGCTTAAAAAAATTACAGACAGAGAATGGAATACACGGCAATATGATTTTTTATCTTTCCACTCCGCCTAATTTGTATCCGGTAATTCCGGAAAATTTATCGGCGGTGAGTCTCAATCATCAGAGTGACGGATGGAAAAGAATTGTAATTGAAAAACCGTTCGGTTACGATCTTGAATCGGCCCGGAATTTAAGAGATAAACTATTGAAGAACTGGGAGGAGGAACAAATCTTCAGGATTGATCATTATCTCGGTAAAGAGACTGTTCAGAATCTTCTGGTCACACGTTTTTCCAATGGAATATTCGAACCGTTATGGAATAGAAATTATGTTCATCACGTTGAGATAAGTTCTGCCGAAAGCATCGGTGTGGAAGAAAGAGGCGGATATTATGAAACATCCGGCGCGCTCAGAGACATGGTGCAGAATCATCTTCTGCAGGTTGCAGGCCTGGTAGCAATGGAGCCCCCCACTTCTTTAGAACCTCTCTCCATTAGAAACGAAATTCTGAAAGTTTTTCAATCGTTAAGGCCATTTAAACCGGAAGAGATAAAGAACAACGCGATACGCGGTCAGTATATCGCATCAAAAATAAGAGGCGTTCCGGTTATAGGTTACAGGGAAGAAAAAGGAGTTAATCCTTCTTCGCTTACAGAGACCTACGCTGCAATAAAGTTTTATATAGATAATTGGCGCTGGGGCGGAATTCCTTTCTATATAAGGACGGGTAAAAGGCTTCCGACGCGCGTAACAGAAATTGTAATTCATTTCAAACCGACTCCCCATTTTCTTTTCACCCGCGACGGATCGACGGACGCATGCAATTATCTGGTCATCCGCATTCAGCCAGATGAAGGAATACTTTTAAAATTCGGCATGAAAATTCCCGGAACAGGTTTCGAAGTTCAGAATGTGAATATGGATTTTCATTATTCGGATCTTTCCAGCCAGAGAATTCCATCTGCATACGAGCGGCTTCTGTATGATTCTATGAAAGGAGATTCAACTCTGTTCGCCCGAAGCGAAGAAGTTATGGCTGCGTGGAAATTTTTAATGCCTGTAATAAACGCATGGAAAACCGATCCCTCAATTCCGCTTTACGGCTATCCCGCCGGCACATGGGGACCTGAAAACGCGGACGATCTGATAGAAGAAAAAAATATGACATGGCGTTATCCGTGTAAAAATTTGGCAGATGACGGAATTTACTGTGAACTCTGAAATAATAATCAAAGAAAATATTTTTGAGCTGTATGAAAATTTATCATTCAGGATTTCGGAACTGGTTAATAATTCCGGAAATGACTTTTATCTGGCACTCAGCGGCGGCGAAACTCCACGACTTTTTTTCAGGTATCTCGCTGAGAACTATAAATCCAAAATAGAATGGAATAAAATTAAATTTTTCTGGGTTGATGAGAGATGCGTCCCGCCGCATGATCCGGAGAGTAATTATAAAATGACCAAAGAGAATCTTCTTTCTTTAATTCCCGTACAAGATAAAAATATTTTCAGAATTGAAGGAGAGAATGATCCTTCCGAAGAAGCGTTCAGATATTCCCGGTTACTGGCAGATAATGTACCCTCATCAAATAAGTATCCCCGTTTCGACCTGATTCTTTTGGGACTTGGGGATGACGGGCACACGGCATCAATATTTCCCGATAATATAGGGCTTATAAACGACAAAAGATTCTGCGCCGTTAGCGGGCATCCTGTAACGCATCAGAAGAGAATTACATTAACCGGTTCAGTTATAAATAACGCTAAAAATATCTTTTTCCATGTAACGGGGACAAAAAAGAAAGATATTGTTAAATCAATACTATTAAATGAAGCCGGCACAGAAAATTTTCCGGCATCGCACATTAATCCCCCTGACGGATATTTATACTGGTTTCTGGACGGTTCTGCGGGACGATTGCTGTCAATTTGACCTTCTAACTCTGTTTCATTTACAATCCGCTTTTCATAATTTGAGATCAAAATAAAAATCTATTGAGGAAGCAATGAAAAATTTTATTCAGCTGGCAGTTATAGTTTTTTCTTTTATCGGTCTGAATGCTCAAACCAAAAGAGCGATGACCGTGGAAGATATGTGGAATATGAAAAGACTCGGCGGATATGATCTGTCGCATGACGGAAAAACAATAGCATTCGCCGCAGCTTCTTACAGTATGGAAACCAACAAATCCAATTCCGATATATGGCTCATGAATTCAGACGGAACGAATCTGCATCCGTTTAAGAATTCGGAAGCAAGCGAAAGCGCACCCAAATTTTCACCTGACGATAAGCAGATTGCGTATTCAAAAAAAGGACAGATATGGATAAGCAATATTGACGGCTCCGATGACCATCAATTAACGGATTTTTATTCCGGCGCCTCGGGCATGGTATGGTCGAAAGACGGAAAGAAAATTTTATTCGTATCGGATGTTTATCCTGATTGCGCTACTCAAGAGTGCAACAAACAGAAAGATGAAGCCGCAGAAAAGAGTCTGGTTAAAGCAAGCATAATTACAGAACTCATGTACCGCAATTTTGACCACTGGCGCGGTGAAAAAAGAAGCCATCTATTTCTCTACGATCTTAATTCGAAAAAATATTTCGATCTCACTTTCGGCAGCCGCTCAGACGTTCCCCCGGTAGACCTCGGCTCTGCAAACGATTATTCGTTTTCTCCGGACGGCAGCGAAGCAGCTTTTACAATGAACACTGATAAGGTTGTAGCCACAAGCACCAACAACGATATTTTTGTTATTAAGCTGGCGGATCTGAAGGCCGATGCCGCAACACCTTTCAAATTAATCTCGAAAAGTAAAGGAAGCGATTCACAGCCGGTTTATTCACCCGACGGGAAATATATTGCGTTCACTTCAATGGCCCGCGCCGGATTTGAAGCGGATAAAAAAGCCATTGTAATCTACAACCGTTCAACAGGTGAGCTGAAAAATCTTTTAGAAAAAATCGATTTAACAGCGGGAGAAATAGCCTGGTCTCCCGATTCCAAGTTTATCTACTTCGATGCTCCGAATGAAGTGAACAATTCCATCTACAGAGTTGATGTTTCAAACGGAAAGCATGAAATCGTGGTAAAAGAAAATGGAAACACAGGATTGGCGGTTTCATACGACGGATCAAAATTATTTTTCAAGAAACAGAAATCAACAATGCCGTATGAAATCTTCTCGGTTGATCTGAAAGGGGGAACGCCAAAACAGCTTACATTTATAAACAAAGATCTTCTTGCGCAGCTTCAGATGAATGAGATTGAAACTTTCTGGAGCCCCGGAGCTAAAGGCGCCAAAGTGCAGTCAATTTTGGTTAAACCTCCTTTCTTCGATCCGAATAAAAAATATCCTTTTATATTTCTGATTCACGGCGGACCGCAGGGTCATTGGCTTGACGATTTTCATTTCAGATGGAACATTCAGATGTTTGCCGCAAAAGGTTACGTTGTTGTTGCAACCAATCCCCGCGGAAGTCAGGGATACGGACAAAAATTCTGCGATGAAATTTCGCGCGACTGGGGCGGCAAAGTTTACACAGATTTGATGAACGCCTGCGACTACGCGATCAAGAATTACAAATTCATAGATCCCAAGAACACATTTGCAGCCGGCGCTTC
>JAKAMT010000149.1 GCA_021812705.1 Bacteroidota bacterium
AAAGAATCCCGATTTGTTTCTTACCGTCTGTTCAATTACAAAATGTCCGTCAAGCGCGAGTGCCTGAATTCGTGTGAGGATAGAAAAATCCTCATTCATATGTTCCCATCTTGTCTGTACAAGCCCGATTCTGTCGTTCGTAAAATATTTTAAAGTCTTGTGAAGAAAATTCTTTTTAGGAATAAAGTCGGCGTCAAAAATAGCGACGTATTTTCCCTTTGCTGTCTTCAATCCTTCTTTTAGCGCGCCGGCTTTAAATCCCGAACGGTTGGTCCTTCTTATATGCTGAATATCGAAGCCGAGAGCCTGTTTTTCTTTAACTACATTTGCCACAATGTTCACGGTCTCGTCGTTTGAATCGTCAAGGACCTGGATTTCCAATTTATCTTTCGGATAATCGATCTCGCAGATAGCGTGGATGAGACGTTCTGCTACAAACATTTCGTTGTACATCGGCAGCTGGATAGTGATTAAATCTTCGTCGTGAGATTCTTTTGGCTTCGGATTATTTTTTCTGTATTTGTGGTGATAGTAGATCATTATAAATCCGTGGCTTCCGAAAATCAGGATTATTGACAAAGAAAAGATGTAGGTAAAGAGAACTATTTCATCGAAGATCATTTAAGCGCCTTAATTTATTTACCAGTTAGAAACTACCGCCAAAAGAATATCTTCAGTTATAAGGTTGATTGATGAATCGATCGCTCTTTTACGTGCGGAGACGACATCATCACCTGCCTGAAAATTAACTGTCGGATAATCTGAGTAGTTTGAAAAATTTTTCTCGAATACTGTGATTTTTTTAACGCGGTCTTTATAAACCGCACGGACGGTTACGGTTATTCTTCTTGTAGAAACTTTTTCGCCGCCGGACACGATAGAAGGAGTATCGCTCAATCCGGTAATCGTGCCTTCCAGGTACGAATCGGCATTGGCGCGTTCTCCAATAGCGAGCGAATTATCATCCCTGAATTTTTGAATTAGTTTATCCGTTATTCTTCTGTTTAGATCGAACTCGCCTGATCCGCTTTTATCCGTAAAGACCGGGATATTAATTGATTTAAGATGAGCGGGGACTGAAGAACCCGTGAAAGAATAGCTGCATCCGACGAGAATAACCAAAGAAATCATAAAGAGAGGTGAGAACAAAAAGACCGTCCGGAAAAAATTATCTCTATTCAATCCCGTAATCCTTCAATTTTCTGTAGAGAGTGCGTTCACTTATTCCCAGCAATTGCGCCGCCCTTCTTCTGTTAAATTTAGTAAAATTGATGGCATTAAGGATAGCTTTTTTTTCCAGATCTTCCAGCGGAACAACTTCATTAAGATCGTTAGTGAAGTTGGAAGATCCGACTTCCGTCTGATTTTTCACCGCAATTTGTTTGAGATCCATCAAATCTTTTTTTATCTCAATTAAAGCTCTATATACCATTTCACGGTCAAGCGATTCAGCCGATCTTCCCAAATGGACCGGAAGATTTCTGAATTCATCTTCAATTTTCTTTTCCGTCAAAAGCGGGATGAAAGAATCCGCATCCAGAACACCGGTCTTGCTTAATGCGCTTGCGGTTTCAATCACATTTTTCAATTCTCTTATATTGCCAGGCCAATTATAATTGATAAGAAGTTCTTCGGCTTCTTTTGTAACTGTGGGAACGCGGGTAATATAATTGTTAGGAATATTTTTAAGAAAGTAGGGGATAAGTTCCACAATATCCATCCTTCTTTCGCGAAGCGGAGGAATATTCAGAGTGACTGCTTTTAATCGAAAATACAGATCGTTCCGGAATTTTTTTGCATCCACTTCTCTCTGAAGATCTTTGTTTGTTGCCGCAATTATACGCACATCGACTTTAGTAACCGTTTCGCTTCCAATCCTCATAAATTCCTGTGTTTCTAAAACCCTAAGAAGCTTAACCTGAGTCGTGAGAGGCATCTCGGCTAGTTCATCTAGGAACAAAGTTCCGCCGTCTGCAATTTCAAAATATCCTTTTCTATCTTCGGTTGATCCGGTGAATGAGCCCTTTTTATGTCCGAATAGTTCGCTCTCTAAAATTCCTTCCGGAATGGCGCCGCAGTTTACACTTACCAATTCTTTCGAAGCGCGCGAGCTCGATTCATGTATGGCGCGTGCGAAAACCTCTTTTCCCACTCCGCTCTCGCCAGTGATCAGAACTGAGATATCGGACTTAGCGACCTGCATAACGATATCGATAAGATCGCGTATCTGATGGCTTTTGCCGATTATACCGAATTTTTTTTGGAATTCTTCTATCTTCACTTATAGCCGAAAATGTACTTCTTTAAAATAATGATTTTTACTTATCTATATTAATCCAGTATCCAGCATCCAGCATCCAGACCGCCACAGGCGGACAACCATCCGGTCTGCCGCATATCAGTCGGGCACCAGATTATCTTTTCACCTCAACAATCCGCCCCTTTATTGAGAATTTGCCCGCAAGCAGGTCAAGCACGGATTTGGCTTCCTCCTCAGTAGCAAATTTCCCTACATTCACCACATTTAAAATCGTTCCCCCTACTTCTTTGGTTGTTATCTCCACGGAAAATTTTTCTTTTTGGAACTGTTCGCTTAATTTTTTCGCATTATCAGGATTTAAAAATGCACCGGCTTGAATAGTAAAATTGTAATTAGCCGGTTCTGCTTTTTCAGATTTTGTTTCCGGCTGCGGGGCTATCTCTGTTTTCTCTTTTGTCTGGGGCTGAGCTTCCTCGGTATCAGGGATTTTTCTATCAGCCATTTTGATATAAGGCGATTCAGGAAAATCTTTTTTCAGGCGTTCCAGATATGATTCTGCTTTTTTATAATAGCCGAGTGAATAGTAGTATGAAAATATATTGTAGAGAGCTGCATCGGCGTATTTGCTCTCGGGATATTTTTCCACTATCGCGGAATATTTTCTTAACGCCTCTTCTCCATCCGTTGTAAGCAGGGCATCCAAATAGATAACCGAGGGGTCATTCATATTCTCCGACTTAAGGGATTGCAGGATTTTGACCGCCTCTTTGCTGTTTCCGTTTTCAATCCATTTCAGCGCTTCAGAGATATCCGCTTCCTGCGCAAAAAGCCGGGAAGACAAAACGACCGCCACTAAAAATATTTTTCTCATACCGCAGCCATTGTATTTTAAAAAACCAGTTTCATCTTCATGAAAACATTTTAGCGAATATTAAATTACATCTCCGAATAGAGTGCCCGATGTGGCGCGCGAAATTTTCACTTTGACATAATCTCCCTCCGAGATTCCTTCCGCCTTCGGAAAGACAACCATTTTATTCGTGTCGGTCCTTCCCGCAAGGAATTCATCAGATTTTTTACTGTTCCCTTCTACAAGCAAGACTTCTTCTTTTCCAATCATGGACTGATTTATTTCGTAAGAGACCTCATGCTGAAGATCGATTATTTCGTTAAGTCTTCTTCCTTTAATTTCGTCGGTGATATCGTCGGCCATTTCATAAGCCTTTGTTTTTTCCCGTGCGGAGTATTTGAACATATATGCTCCGTCATATCTTACCTTTCTCATTACGTCGAGAGTCATCTTATGATCGTCTTCGGTTTCCGTGGGAAATCCTGCAATAATATCCGTAGAAAAACTCACGCCCGGAATTATTGCCCGCGCCTGATCGATCAGTTTAAGATAATGCTCAATTGTGTAAGTTCTGTTCATCAGCTCAAGAATTCTGTTTGAACCGGACTGAACGGGAAGGTGTATATAATTACAGATATTATCATGTTCGGCGATTGTATTTAAAAGTTTTCCGGACAGATCCTGCGGATGGGATGTCGTGAACCTGATCCTCATTTGCTTATCAATTTTAGCAGACGCGGCCAAAAGATCCGCGAAATCATTTCCGCCGTCGTTGTATGAATTAACATTCTGGCCAAGCAGCGTGACTTCCTTAAATCCTCTGGCTGATAGATTATTAATCTCATCGGTAATGGAATTTAGTGAGCGGCTTCTTTCTCTTCCCCTGGTGAACGGAACGACGCAGTATGTGCAGAATTTATCGCATCCTCTCATAACTGAAATAAACGCGCTCAGTCCGTCTTCTCTGTACGGGTTTATATCGTCGTAAGTTTCGGTGCGCGAAAGTTTAACGCCAATCCCCTTTTCCCCGCTGAAGGCAGTATCAATAAATTCCGGAAGCCGCCTGTACTCATCCGGGCCCACCACCAGATCAACAACTTTCTTCTCCTCGATCAAATTTTTGCGCAGACGCTCTGCCATACAGCCCAGGATGCCGATCACGGTGCCGGATTTTCTTCTCTTGATCCCCCGCAGGTGTTCCAGCCTGGAATAGATTTTCTGTTCTGCATTATCGCGTATGCTGCAGGTATTCAGCAAAATTATATTCGCGTCTTCAATCTGTTTTGCCAGTTCATAGCCCTGAGTTTTGAGAATGCCCATGACCAATTCGGTATCGGCAAAATTCATTTGACAGCCGTAAGTCTCTATATATACGCTATTTTTATTCATTTTTTTCTTTCGGTTCAATAATAACATCAGTTAAAAATTATTCTGCGAAGTTTTATGCTTAAAGATTTATAAAATAATAAAAGAAGATATTCATCAGGATTAATGCTATAACAAAATATAATATAGTTATTCTACGACGCTTCCTCTTGTTGAATTTTCGTATATCTACCGTATACATTTCATATTCTTTCCAAAATAATTAGATCGGAAACAGAATTTTGGCGCAGACCGGGCTGAAAAATTATGAAGAAAGGACGTGATATACAATATTTCGTGGCAGTATTTGGGAATGAATGGAGAGGGAAAAATGATAAATTAGAAATTATAAATTAGAAATTCGCAAAATGGCGGGAGAATAGAAAACGAACTATTTGTTCAATGTGCAAAGTACAATGTTCAAAGTTCAGCAACCTTGAACATTGAATAGAGAACTTTGAGCGAAATAACCCGAGATTAAAAAATACTTTTCCCTTGATTCGAACAGATATTCGAGCAAATATCTCCCCTTTTATATAATTTAAATATTATGAATGACGACAATTTTAATCAGGTTGAACCAAACGGGAAGGAACCGGAAGAAGAAACACGAGCAATTCTTCCCCCGCTTTCACCAACTGCAACTGCATTTATCGCACTAATAGGGATTTTCCTCCTATATCAGGTAGGCGGCGCGCTTTTAACTATTGCCATATTCGGCTTCGATATCGAAAAAGCAGATATGAATGCGTTGAGACTGCTTACTGCGGGCGGACAGATTCTTTTGATGCTTCTACCCACTCTTGTCCTTGCGCATTATGTTTATAAACAAAAAACGTCCTTTGTATTAAGAACAAAAAAAACTTCTTTTAAAGAGGCAGGATTATTCATCGTTGGTTTAATACTTCTTCTTCCCGTGCTTCAAAATTTTTTAGCAGTTCAGAATTTTATCATAAAAAAAATTGCGGATGCGAGTCCCGCAATTAAATCACTCACCGATCTTTTAGACCAGCTGGATAAACTTGTAGAAAAGACATACGGCGGATTGTTGACTGCGCATTCTGTCCTCGAGGGTTTTCTAATCATTACAATCGTGGCAGTAATTCCGGCTTTATGCGAAGAGACTCTTTTCCGCGGACTGGTTCAAAAAAGTTTTGAGCTGAAATTCAAGCCTCATCTAAGTATTCTTATAACGTCCATATTTTTTGGCCTGTATCATTTCAATCCGTATGGACTTATTGCGCTGATTTCGCTGGGAGCGTATTTTGGTTTTGCGGCATACATGAGCGAATCCATTCTCGTTCCAATGTCTCTCCACTTTTTGAACAATTTGCTCTCGGTACTCGCATATTTTATTTTAGGAAGCGACGAGCTCATCTCTTCCGCCCCCTCAAAATCAGATCTGGTTTTACCACAATTATTGGGATTTTTCATTTTTGCCGCTCTCTTCTTCTCTTATGTTTATTATCTGAAAAAGAACTATCATAAGATTGTGACAATTAAGAAGGAGGAAACATGATCTGTCCGAAATGCGAGTACGAATATATAGAAGGGATAAAATACTGCGCCGACTGCGGAGCGGATCTTATCCCGGTAGATGATTTTCAAAAAAATTTACTGCATCCTAAAGATTGGATAGTTGCTTTTGCGTCGACAGACACGTACACCGCTGAGATGCTTAAGGCAAATCTGGAAGGAGCAGAAATTGAAAGCATTATTATTTCAAGAAGAGATAGAAGCTATCCGAGTCTCGGGGATCAGTCGGGAGTTAAGCTTCTGGTAAAAAAGAAAGACGCGGATACGGTACTTCAAATTCTCCGCGACATAGAAAATTCAAAAACCGATGACGAGGAATAGATGAGCGGAAAGATGAACAATTTATCCACCCGCATAATTGTAGCGCTTGTAGGAGTGCCGGCGTTAATCATTTTAAGTCTTGTTGGAAAAATTCC
>JAKAMT010000150.1 GCA_021812705.1 Bacteroidota bacterium
ATAGTCATCGTCTCATAGTCCGCATCATACACGCCAATCCGTTCCGTAATATTTTCCTTTCTCTCTTTTTTTATCTTTTTAATTGAGGATTTAACACCTTTCTCAACGTAGCGCATCCTTATTGCTTCAATAATTTTATCGTGCCCGGTATTGATAAAAATGAAAAAGAAAAGCACCAGCAGCATGGCAACAACAACCGTCATTGTCGAAGAAAAAACTCCGCTTGCCAAAACGCCTATATCCAGCGACTGTAATATTTTAGAGATGTTGAAATGCGTAAGCAGCCGGTTTTTCAATCCCAGAGAAACCGCAGAAGAGCTGATTATGTGATTCAATTTATCTTCGTAAATCGGGAATTTATCGCTGAGATCAACAAGCCGGTCGAGAATGACTTTTGAAACCCCGTAGAAAATTGATATTATCAAGAACAGGTCTATAAAAATAATTATGGTTACGGGAATTTTTTTGGATTTAAAAAAATCATTAAGGGGTTCAAAGAAAAAGAAGAGCAGATAAGCGATAATGAGAGGAATGAAAATGTGCTGAAGCTCCTTAAGCACGAATACTATGAAAAAAAGCCCAAGGAAGGAGACAAAGAATTTAACCACCGGATCAGAAAACTGTTTTCTCATTCCACAATGCTTATTTTGTTCTATTCTAAATTTAATAAAAAAGAGTTTATATAAAAGTATTTTTACTTAAATTCAGATAAGAATTTTCCGGCAAGTCCATCTAAGCATTCCGGAAGATTTTCCACAGGGTGCAGGCGTTATGGTTTAGCATTTCTGGGCGGCGGGACAGAGAGCCAGCAAAACCCATTAAATCAAAAGATCAATAATATTTTATCATTCATAATTTATTATTCATAATGGGTCACAAAGAAAAAATATCCTCGTCCAGCAAAGGAAATTATTTCCTTATACTGGGTGCCGGTTTCTTAATGGCAGTTACAATTCTTTTCAGTTTGTTCATGGGGCTCAGGACAAACTTTCTTTACACCACCCTATTAGATTCGGTCTTCGAAATAAAATCGAATGTGCTGAACGCGCATCTGGCATTCACAAAATATTTATCTTCTCCTACGGATGAATGGATGCGGAGAGGAATTGAATCGATCGATTTTGTTGAGTACAACGCAAACATTATCCTGCAGCAGAAAGAAGAAACCAACATATTGCCCATACCGGGCAATTACATGATTTTGAAAACCGACATTCAAAAGCTTCAGGTATTGATCTCGGACTACCGGGCGATTTGCTGGGACCTGACAAAAGAAAGCTCCAGCAGATCTGACCGGGAATTTATTTCGAAATGGGAAAATCAGTTCCACAAAATTGAGACTCACAATGCTCTGCTTGAAAACGAAATCAATTCAATAATCAAATCTCAGCTTTACAATTTCAGATTAACGCAGTTTATCTTAATTGCTCTCGCGCTTCTTTTTTCCATTGTTACAATGTTCATTCTTTACAGGTCGGAGAAAAACAGATCAAAATTCATTCGCCGGATTGAAGATGCGAATGAAAACTTGGAAAAAGGTTTGCGCAAAACCACTCGTGTGGAAGAGGCTCTTCAGCATAGCCGCCGCCAGCTGGATACCCTTATAAACAATCTGCCCGGCATGGTTTACAGAACCAGGTGCGACAGCTCCTGGGCTTTTGAATATGTAAGCGATAAGTGTCTTCCTCTCACCGGATACAGTCCGGCAGATCTGATAAACAGCAAAGTAATTTCTTATTACGATTTAATTCATCCGGAAGACAGAAAAAAAATTAAAGAGCAGATCCAGCGTGCGATTGAAGAAAAAAAACCGTATCAGCTTGTTTACAGAATCACAACATCGACCGAATATGAAAAATGGGTCTGGGAACAGGGAGTAGGAATTTTTTCTGACGAAGAGGATGATCTAAAAGCGCTTGAAGGATTTGTAATCGATATTACGGAACAGAAAGCGGTTGAAGACCAGTTAGAGGTTCAAAGCAACGCCCTGGAAGCGGCAGCAAACGGCATTGTAATAATGGATACGGAAGGAAAAGTGGTGTGGTGCAACAGCGCATTTACCAATCTAACCGGCTATACACTTCCCGAACTGATGGGAAAAGATCTTACTATTTTAAATGCCGCTCCATTCCCGCAGGAGATTTATGAATATATGTGGAACACGGCTACGAGCGGAAGCGTCTGGAGAGGCGAACTGTTAAATAAGAAGAAAGACGGCACTTTCTATTATGAGGAAATGTCAATAACTCCAATCAAAAATTCATTTGCCCAGATAAAATATTTTGTTTCCATCAAGCAGGATATAACGGAGAGGAAGAAAGCCGAGGAAGCTCTGCGCGAAAGCGAGTTGCGGTTCCGCGGTCTTTATGAAAACGCCACTATTGGAATTTACCGTTCTTCTCCGGAAGGCAAAATTTTAATGGCGAACCCGACTCTTTTAAGAATTTCCGGTTATGATTCTTTTGAAGAAATCTCCAATCTTCCGGCAGAACAAGCTTATGCAAACAGCGCAACGAGGTCCCTCTTCTTAAATGAATTGGCTCAAAAAGGGAGCGTTTACGGATTTGAATCGGAGTGGAGAAAGAAAGACCGGTCGATAATTTATGTTAGAGAAAGCGCCCGCGCAGTCAAGGATCAGAATGGGAATGCATTATACTACGAGGGAACAGTTGAAGATATAAGCGACAAGAAAAAAACAGAAGAAGCACTCATTGAAGCAAAGGAACATGCGGAACAGTCGGATAATCTTAAATCCGAATTCTTGGCTCAGATGTCTCACGAAATAAGAACACCTCTGAATGTGATTTTGAGTTTCACCGGATTAATGAAAGATGAGCTGCAGGATAAAGTAGACGACGAGATGAAAAATGCTTTCGATGTTATTGACGAAGAAGGCAAGAGGATAATGAGAACCGTGGAACTGATTCTGAACATGTCGGAACTTCAAACCGGTTCCTACGAATACCGTTCAAAGCAATTTGATCTTTTCAAGGAAGTGCTTCAAAAAGCTCACAAAGGTTTTCGTGTTATTGCGGATAAAAAGAAAATTCTTTTCGGATTATATAATAATTGCGGCGATGCCGTTATAAAAGCCGACGAATATTCGGTAAATCAGATTTTTAATCACTTGATAGACAACGCGTTCAAATATACTCAAAAAGGAAAGGTCGACATTGTGCTGGGACGCGACCCATCAAACAACATATACGTGGACATAATCGATACCGGGATAGGAATCGCCGATGAATTTCTGCCGAATTTATTTTTACCATTCACGCGCGAAGAAAAAGGATACACCCGCAATTACGAAGGAAACGGATTGGGTCTTGCGCTCGTAAAAAAATACTGCGATCTTAACGGCGCAGAAATAAAAGTAACGAGCGCTAAGGGAAAAGGAACCACTTTCCGCCTTATGTTTCCGAATCCAAACTGAGTGACAATGGAAATATCATTTAAACCGCTTGCCCCCAGAACTTGGAACGATTTTGAATCTCTTTTCGGAGAGAGAGGCGCATGCGGCGGATGCTGGTGCATGTCGTGGCGATTAAAGAGATCTGATTTTGAAAAACGCAAGGGGGCTAAAAACAAGCGGGCCATGCGTTCGCTTGTGGAGAAAAAGGAACAGATAGGTATTCTTGCCTATCTTGGCAAAATACCGGTCGGCTGGTGCGCGGTTGCGCCGCGCGAAAATTTTCTGCGCCTTCAAAATTCAAAAGTTCTGGCAAGAATTGACGAAGAGCCGGTATGGTCCATCACCTGTTTTTTCATTGCAAAAGATTTCAGAAGAAAAGGATTTTCCTCTCAAATTCTAAAGGGTGTGATAGATTTCTGCAGAAAGAAAAAAGTAAAAATAGTGGAAGGATACCCCGCCGTTCCTTACAATGAAAACATCCCCGCGGCGTTTGCGTGGACCGGTATTCCGTCGGCATTCGAAAAGGCGGGATTCAAAGAAGCCGCAAGGAGAAGCAAATCCCGTCCGATCATGAGATATTATTTATAATTTATAAACAGGAAATAAAATGAAATCTAAACTTTATCCGTTTCTGTTATTGGCTTTATTCAGCGGCGCCTTATTCTGCCAGGATGATTCGGAGTCTACCACATTAAAAAAAGTGGGCGCCGAGATGCCTGCGTTTACAACCGTCTCTTTAAACGGAGAAGCATTTTCTTCGGCAGCTTTAAAAGGAAAAGTAACGCTGATAAATTTCTGGGCCACCTGGTGCCCGCCGTGCAAAGCAGAACTTCCGCTGCTTCAGAAAAATATTTTTGATAAGATAAAGGACAAAAACTTTTCCGTTCTCTGCATTTCGCGCGGCGAGAAAGAGGAAGTTGTTAAAAAATTCATCGAGCAGTTCAAATATACTTTTCCGGTCTATCTGGATTCCGAAACAAAGACATACAATTTATTCGCGAGCAAATACATTCCGAGGAATTTTGTAATCGGCAAAGACGGCAAAATTGTTTATGCTTCGGTCGGCTTCAAAGAGGACGAGTTCAAAAAATTGATTCGGCTTATAGAAGAAGAGCTGAAAAAATAGATTGGCGAATGATCCGCCGGAGGCGGATCATTTTATTAATATAAATGGGGCCTGCCGCGACATCTCTTTTTTGATAAAATTTTTCTCCGTCAAAGTCCTGGTTGTTTGAGATACCATAAACTGATAGAACCACGCAAACCATTCGCGGAATGAGACCTCGTCTTTGAACGATGAATTAAGATACAATTTTACAAAATGCGTTCTGTTTCTTTCCAGATATGCCGTAATATCGGGTTCCATAACCGCAGACAGTTCACTTATTTTTTTTTGATCTGCAGGATTGAGTAGAATAAAATTTTTATCGGCGTTTAACTCGCTTTTATTCAGCATCTCAAGAATGGAATCCGCCACGTTCAAATTGTTTCCATATACCACCGCCGTAAATTTTTCCGTGTTAAGAACTTTATTGAAATAGAGTTCAAGCGGCTCTGTTCCGATTTCTTTTTTATTTTCTACGGCCGCGAGATAGTATCTGCCCGCGCCTCTGTGCGGAGGATCTGATTTAAGAAATTTTTCATTTATCAGGGGCATTTGCCAAAAGTTATATACAGCATTCCCTAAAATTAGAAGAGACATGTTTTCGAAGGGAATATTTTTGAGAGACGGGATATTTTTGTAAACGGATTTAATTTTATCAATTCTGTCGATTGCTATAAGACTCATTTCCCGTCCGAGCGAATCGGCCGATTTTTTCAGTCCCGTTTCTTCCCCGGCATTAATCACCATGCAGGCGGGGATGAATATATTCTTCTCATTTTTCTTAATTAGGCCTTCTCCGTAGAGGTCATTAATTGCGGAATTATATTTTTCGTCGTTCAATCCGAAATATCTTTTTATCTCCCCTTCCGGAAACTTATTATGAAGCAGAATCAGAATGTCCTTCAGATGATTTTGTTCAAGATTCACTGCCGGCCGGTCAAAATTATTTGAAATAACGAGTACCTCATATTTATTCGAAAGTGTTTCGGAAATATCTTTCTTATGAGAGCATGCCGAGAATATGAGCGGGATTAAAAGAATAAAAAATTTTTTCATGAATATTTTTCCGTCAGTTATTGTTTGTATCCGATCAGCAATCCCGAGCCGAAAGTTGTCTCTTTCTTCTCTATTTTATTAACGCCTGCGTTTGCGAACCATTCTTTCATTTCAGTTTCGGTATAAGTGTCTCCCCTATCGGTTCCAACGAGCATATTAAGGGCAAAGAAAGCGCCACCCGCCGGCTCGGTTCTTTCCTCTTTCATTATCCAGTCTTTAATAATAATTTGTCCGCCGGGGTTTAACGCATCCGCGCATTTTTTAATGAGCAGTTTATTTTCCTCATAGCTGTTGATATGAACGATTGCGGAGAGAAATATCATGTCATATCCGGTGCCGAAATCGTTCTCCAGATAATTGCCTGCGATGAAAGAAAATTTATCGAGCAGATTTTCGCTGCCGATATATCTTTTTGATATTGGAATTACATCGGGCAGATCAAAAATAACAGCATTCATATCGGGATTATTTTTTACGAACTCCATTGCAAACGCGCCGGATCCTCCGCCTACATCCAGAATTTTTTTCGCGTTTTTAAGATCGAGCATCAGAGCGATCAGTTTTGCTTCTTTAACTCCCCTGTAATGCATTGCGCCGATGAATGATTCCAGCCAGTCGATTTCTCCCGAAGATTTTTTTCGTTCAGATCCGCGCGTGCCGGTTTTAACTGATTCAGTCAGAAAGCTCCATGTATCCCAAAGTCCAATAGAGTGAAAGAGTCCTCCCATAAATTCCGGTTTCCCTTTTACAAGAAATTGAGAAGAGTGTTCGGAGTTATAATATTTTCCTTTCACCT
>JAKAMT010000020.1 GCA_021812705.1 Bacteroidota bacterium
GCCGAGATCGATAATCCAGTAGTTGCCCCATACGAACGGGAGGAATGAAAGTATTTTAGGTGCGAAGCGGACTTTAAGTTTAGCGTTTGAGGAATCGTCGCCGCTCTGTTTTGCTTCGCCCACTGCCTCTACGATATCCCCCTTTTCATTCCTGCACCGGTTGACCACTCGTATCCGGCCGTCCTCCTGAAGAGAATACGTCGCGCTCACGTCTTCCACACATTTTTTCTGGAAACTGTTGGGCAGACGCGCAATCTCATACCAGCGGCCCATATATTTTTTAAGATCCACCTTAGCTACGGTGGTCAGTTCTTTTTGAGAATTATTTTGCGGATAGATTGAAACCGCTGAGATCAGCATAAGCGCTAAAGAAAACGATTTATTCATAATCGACACCTTCAAATTTAGAAGTTGAACAATAATACTTACTATTTATATGATAATAAACCGAAATTATGAACGGAGCGTTCAATTGGAGCTTACGGGAGACGAGAAATGCCTCGACTTCGCTCGGCACTGGTGTGAAACGTGAAAAGGGAGACGAAAAAAGGTAGTTGCTAAGCAAGAAATATTTTTAATTAAAACAATAAACTTTCAAAAATATTATTCAATTCTTTTATATCTGTAATATGGTGCTCTAAACTGATCAACTTTTCTCTCGAATGAGAATAATCCATAATCTTTTCGGAATTTAAAAACGGTATACCACAGCGGTTCAAAAGTAATTTCATCTCCATATGATTCCGGCTGATATCTTTCAAATTCTGCATTCTTACCCCAGTAGAAATAATTTTTGCTGCTGCTCTCTACATTTATCGTTATTATTTTGCTATCATCTTTTATGGTAAAATAACTGGTATCCGCATCCACTTTGGTTGTGTCTCCCCCACCTTTGGAATAAGACCATTCGTATGCAAAACCAGTAAATATTTTAGCTACAGTAAATTCCTTTACATTGTTTATTTCTTTAATGGCAGAGATCACCCATTTGGTTTTTCCTTTCAATGTTTCACCACTTCGAGATAAATTTTCCGATTGGTAGAATTCCCAATTTGAGGTTTCACCTATTTTTAGCTCCGGGAAATAGTTTCCTATCTTCGAATTAGTATATGAATCCTTCAAAAAGTAATGATATATATTATAATCAGTCCCAATATTAACCGGAAAGGATTTATGAAATTCCACAAGCCCATTTCCCTGCTTTACAACGATATGAGATGAATCAAGTCGTCCCCCAATCATATTCCGCTGTGCAATCTCCTTTACACCGCCAGCCACTACATCATAGTATCTTTTGAATTTTAATATTGCACCTTCTTCCAAAGGAATGATCACTGTTCCCATAGAGTCCTTAATGACAAAATTCCTAACAAGATTTTTAACGGAATCCCATACGACCCATCCATTATTGGAATGATATGAATATTTGCCGTTACGAGAACTTGCAATATGATATGTTTTTATGTTTTGATCACTTTCAATAAGCCCAACAAACCATGACTCGGTTCCTTCAAACCGATGGAATGTTTTTGTATCTGTTGTCACATTCCATTGAAGTGTTTTTCCAAAATTAAACGAAGGGAGACAATCAACCTGTAAATATTCAAGTTTTTGCGGTTCATAAGGCTGCCAACAGCTTACAATTAATTGCAAAAAGGAGAGATAGACAAAGAGATGTTTTTTATTCATAGACACCCCGCCATTTAGTTAATCTGTGTATATAAAATAATCAATCATTAGCACGAATTGCAATAAAAATTTTAATCAACTATCGTTTAAATTAACCAAGTAGTGGAACGATAAATTAGGATAGAAAATATTTAGATTATCCTATCGAACATTTAATACATGCATGTTTTGAAAAAACAAAGATAATTTCAATGAATATTAACGTTCCGAATAACGGGAGGAATAATTATCGAGCAGGGTTCTGATCACTTTTTGGTACTTACTGCCATGTTTACGGGCGATTCCTTTGAAGAAATCAATACTTGATTTGCTAAGATTAAGTGTGACTTTAACTGTATCTTCTTTGAATACTAATTCTTCCGGTTTGGGGAGAAAATCGTTTATGACTTTAACATCCCCAATTTTTTCGCTGCTATATTTTATTTTCTTTTTCATATATCTGCTTTCCTTTCCGCCAATAGCCGGCACCAATAATTCTTATTCTCTTATCTCTATAAGTAAAACGTACGGTTATAATATTATCATCAACTTTTCCAAAGCAATAAAACCTTTCTTCATCAACGCTGTGCTCCAGATCTTTTGCAATAATTCTGTTAACATCCCGAAACGCGTATTGAGCTTTTTCAAAAGATAAATTATGCTTCTTTTGATTCAACCAATTTTTATTTTCATCCCATTCGAAAGAAAAGATTTTCACGGCTTTATCTTCTCATTTCTTTGCACAAATATACATATAATAATATGGCTTAACAACCATATATTTTTCAAGTTAACTTAATTCCAGTTTTATCATTTTTTTGTTATTAAGAGTATGTGAATACGAATTGGAAAACACTTATAAATTTGCAAGCAATCGTAATAGACTCGAATTAATGATGGAACTACTTGATTAAAATCATTTTTTTAGCATCAGAATATTTTTCGCAAATAATTTTATAGAGATAAATTCCGCTCGGCAATAATGTGCCGTCAAAATTTATTTTGTAATTGCCCGGATCTTTCTCTTCATTTATTAATGCTGCCAGCTCTCTTCCCAAAATATCATAGATTTTTAGAGTGACTATACTCCTCTTAAGAATTGAATAATTAATTGTTGTCGTTGGATTAAATGGATTCGGATAATTTTGAGAAAGCTTGAATTCTAACGGTAATTCTTCGGTTTTACTAAATCTCGTTTGAAGAGTATCACCATAGTACACGCCGTTGAGCTTGCACCATACTAAGGAATATGAGGCTTCAGTAAAGTCCATATATTGAGTATAGTTGCCCAATCCTATCTGTTTATAATAAGTGAATGATCTGGATAGGGAATACTTTTGATGATAAAAAGATTTAGCAGCAATAATCTGGTTCATAAATTCCCTATCGGAATTACCCATAAATTGAAGAATCGAAGATCCGTTGGAGTATACATCTCTATCTTTCATGGAAAAGTCGCTTATCATTTCGGCTTCTTTATTATAATAATCTATCAAGAATAGTTTACCGCTAGCCGAATCAAGCCGTTCGTAAGTAAACGACTTCTCTTTATAATGATATACATCCCACAGATTTAATATTTTTTTATAAGTCAAATTATTAATCATAGTATCTTCCATAATCTCCCGCGAGCAAAAAAGAGTAGAACTTGGATCGCCAACACTGCTGGTTAACGAGACTTTATAAAACCATTTATTCCCCACATGAGCGGGGTAAAAAGAAAATAGCGAGTCAATCTTAGAAGTTCCCTGTGGAAATAGCGGGCTAAGGTTATAGAAAAATAAAAAAACTAAAACCATGTGGATGATTTTTGTCATAATTTTTATTTTTTATTCTTGAGCAATACTATCAGCACGCTTTCGATTAATAATGCCTTATGCTGCCGGAAAATTCGCAGGGGATATTCAAAATCTCGCCCCAAACTTTCAGTGGGAAGTAATTTGATTCAGTGGAATATGCCGATAAAATGATTAGCATCATCACCTGATTATTAACATTTTTTTTGATTGCTTAAATTCATTTGCCCATAACTGATAAAAATAGATGCCGCTGGCAAGATTACCTCCGTCAAATTTGATCTCGTAATTACCACTATCTTTTTCTTCATTTATTAGTGTAATCAGCTCTCTTCCCAAAATATCATAGATTTTTAAAGTGATAGCGCTTCTTTTAGGTATTGTATATTTAATTGTAGTTGCGGGATTAAACGGATTCGGATAATTCTGAAATAATTTAAATCCTGAAGGCAGGTCATTTTGATCATTTTTTACACTTACAATTCCATCCTCATTATATACGCCCACTCCCTTATTTTTTATCAGCATCCATTTATTTTTTTTCGAATCTACAGATAACTCGGTAATGGTGTTTGATTCAAAATATTTTACTATTTCAATGGATTCATTCTTACATTTTATCAAGTGGCCTTTATCTGTACCTAACCAGAATGTAGAAGCATTTTCACGGATGAACGATGTAACCTGAGCATTGTTGGAGGCTAGTAATGAATCGATTTTATCGAAATATGTAAATTTATTTCCATCGTACCTGCATAATTTTATCCCGCCCACTATTATTTGATTATCATCTTTCCATATGTGTATTGGTGAGATATCATCAATAGTTGACCAATCTTTAAGTCCGATGAGAATCCAGGAAAAATCCTTACTATTTATTTTCAGTAGGGCCTGAGACGGTATTACAATGTAAATCGAATCCTGCTTTTTCACTAAATCACCATAATAGCCAGCCGGAGGACGCAAAGGATATTTATATATATTTTTTATGGTATCATTTTCTAATGTCCCAAGGTTGTCTCTACCCATTTGATGAGGCCACCAATTTATTAGAGTAAACCAGGGTTTATATTCTTTATCAATAAATATTTTGTCCGGATATGTCAAATCATATTCACCATAATAAATTCTCCAATTACCTTTGTTGTATGAAATCAATTTTTTATGAAAATTATCAGGCGAACGGCTATTCAGTACAAACCACACTCTACCGGAATCGGATACTTGTATATCCGAAACATTGCCAGTTAATGAATCCTTAGAAAATTTGGTATAAAAACTAGTCCAACTACCATCAATATAGCGGTACACATTTGATGCAGAACCAACCCATATAGCTTGACTGCTATCTACTGCGAGACTAAAGAGAGAAAGCTCATCAAGCGATGAATTTGTTTTATCATAAAGACGGAATGTAGTCTGTGCGGAAAGATTATGATTTAAAATTATAAAAATGCTCAGGCCGATGTAAATTTTTCTTACCATATTTTTTAAATGAATAAAATTGCTTAAATATTTAATCCAAAACATATTAGGAAATTTGAAGCCATCGAATCTCTATCATCAAGTTTTTTAAAATTTGTTCGCGGCATCCTATTACCAACTAAATTAGCAATTATCCAGTCATCCTCTATTACATTTCTCTGATCGAAATCGAGTCCTATAGATCAAACAACATACCCAAAAGAAATTGTATACCTCTTGTATTTACAGATCCTTCCGTTTTTGAAATATTATAGATCCCATAAGAATAACGCACATTTATTAAAAGCGAAGCAGATGGATCAATTTTATACTTTAATCCTGCTCCCACTTCTAAGGCAATATCCATTTTTTTAAAATCATCGGTAAGGTCAAAGGTCTCTTCTTTGCCGTTAAAAATTGACTCCGCTTTTACTTTAAGAAGATACCCTATATTCAAGCCACCCAGCACGAAAGGTTCTAAACGTGATTCGGTAAGTTCTGTCACTACATAGATGGGAATTTCTAAGTAATTATAAAATAATTTGGAATCAGTTTTTATATTACCTAAATCGAGTCGAGTTCTTCCGCCTTTTTGAATGAATCTGGGCTCGAATTGAATACTCAAATAGTCATTCAGTTTATAATTGATTATTGTTCCAAGAACAAATCCATTATTGTAACTTAATACAGCTTCTGGGGCTTTATTTGATAATACCAATAAGGCGGAATTCAAACCGCCCTGAGCACCAGTACTTAACTGAGCTTGTAAAATATTTGTCGAGGATGCAAAGAAAAACGTCACGAATATAATTTTGCTTTTGAGGTACATTTCTAGACCTATTATTTATTGGAATATATATGTTTCTCATCCGCCGCTTAATATCAAATTAATACGAAGCCGATTCAAGATTATATTCTCGGATTTCTCTCAAGAAAAACAAAGCAAAACGAGTTTTAGAAAATATTTTACTTGATGACCGCAAATGAAAAGTAGTACATTTATTTAACTAATTTATTTCCCCGCTGAATGAGATGTGGTTTCCCCGTTAATCGTTGCTAATTTCATTACAACTTAAACGAATCGAGATATTAAGTCAAGTGAATATTTATGGTAGTGAAGGTCGGTTATCAGTTATTTGTTGCAGATTATCGGTTATCAGTTTTACTACTCCGGATAATCTTGTTACAAAAGTGGATTTCTGTTTTCATGCAATACGTAACCAGCATTTATAAATGCAGAGTTGGACAATTTTAAAAAGTCCCTGTTTTTACTTCACCAGTACGTTCATAATTTACTACGATCACACCGCCGGGAGTGACTCTGCATTCGGTTACTTTAAATGAGGCGGGCATTGTACCATCCGCAAACAATTTTTTACCGCTCCCTAGAGTAACGGGATAAATTTTCAGCCAGAACTCATCGATCAGATCATTTTTCATAAGGGTCTGGACTAAATTCGCGCTGCCGTATACATGCAGATCAGGACCCGGCTGCTCCTTTAAATTTTTTATTTTCTCAGCGATATCACCATTAAAAAAAATTGATGGCTGCCATTCATGTGAAGAGATTGTATTTGAAGCGACATATTTTGTTGCAGTCATAACGCCAGGCCACGCATCGGAATGCTTCGGCCAGTAAGGCGCCCAGATATCAAAAGTTTTGCGTCCAAGCAGCAGATCAAACCGCAAATTCATCTGTTCACGTATGACCGTCCCTATCACTTTTTCGCCGAAAGGAACTACCCAGCCTCCATATTTGAAGCCGCCGCTGGTATCCTCATCCGGTCCGCCTCCTGCCTGTATAACTCCATCAAGCGAAATAAATTCTAGCACAATAATTTTTCTCATGATCTGTTCCTTTCATTCAAATTTTTACTTCAATCTCTTATTTCAAGACTAAATCTGATGAGTAATATCTGCCGATAGCAAGTATGAGAAAATTAAAAATTATTCACAAGATATAATGTCGAGTCGGAATTAGCGTTTTGGTGCTTTGCACATGGTGGTTGGTTATCGGTTATTAGTTGTTGGTTGTTGGTTTGAGGATAAGAATATTTATTAAAATACAAAGTTCAAGTCGTCCGATTATGCGTTACTTGTCACGCGTCACTGGTTACGAGCCAGTAAGCTCTAGCCCCTAATCCCTCTCCCCCTACTTCTTATAAGTACTCAACAAGAAATCCGCCACCGCTTCCGCTTCCTTCGGTTTCAATCCCTGATTAGGCATGGCTGGATAATCAGGATTGACTTTGACCGGATTCAGAATAAATTTCACGAGAAGATCCTTCTTCCCTTCATATTTGGGCATGGTCTGGTTATAGGGGGGTCCGACAATCTTCTTATCGAAATTGTGGCACGCAATGCACCGGCCGTTGTAAATATCAGCGCCATTTATGGGAGCAGCCGTGCCGCTGGCTTCCTCCAACGCTTTTATATGCGCTTGATATTCGGCATCCAATACGGCCGTCTGATATTTGGAGGCTGTGCTGAATGCGAACTGATCCTTTACAACTGAAAGAGCAAAAATAAACAGAATGACGTAAATCAATACAGAGGAATATTTTACGACTGACTCTTTGAGCATTGAATAATATAATATTGATGTAAAAAGAATCAATATTAATGCAGATGTAGAGGCAATAAAGAACTCAAATGAGAGAGAATTTACAGGATGAATCAGGATTCCGGCCGTAAATAAAAGCGCGAAGATCACGGAGGAGATTAATCCGGTATTAAGAGATATGCTCCGGATCAAGGCGGAGTATATCTCCGGTTGTGGTGCCGCTTCTGAATTGGGACGATAATGTTTGTAAAGCAGGAACGCTGCAGTAATCATAAATGAACCGGCGATGAACTGAATAAATGAGATCAAGGCCGGCAAGGAGAATAAGATTCCAACCAATCCGTTCCAGTCGGTCCAGCGGGATGAATCTGACGCTAATTCCAAAGCTCCGAAATAAAGGTACAGCGAAGTAACCAAAAACACCATTCCGTAGAATCCGCTCTTTTTGTGGAGGAGTCCCGCTTTAACGGAATAATTCTCAATATCATCCTCAATACCGGTCTCCTTCTTTCTCTCTTTGCCCGCATAACTGAAAATATCTTTCAGGTGAAATGTGTATTTGTAAGTATATATTAGAAGCAGAGAGATTAACAAAAGGATTGATGAGAGAAACAGAAAACCGGGAACTACCAAACCGCTTTTATGAAGAAGCTGCGCATATCCTAACGAAGAACTGAGCAGCGGAACAATTCCAAGCGCAATGGCCGCTCCCCTCCCCGATGTGATAAGATCAATAACTGATTTAGAAAATTTTTTGTCGTCGGCCGACCCTTTCTTTTCCCATCTATATTTAAAGAAGAGGGAGAAAGAGAGAGAACCGAAAAGAAGACTGACATACGGAATGAAGATCAGATAACTCAGGACTAATAGATATCTGATTAGCACTAAATGCTGAGACGACTGGGGAAGAACCGACTGATCTAAAAAATCCATATATCTACCGATTAAAATTCTTGAAAAATTAATTTATCTAAGGAAATAATTAATACAACTACTAGCATATAAAAATTTATTATGAAGAAAGCCCGGCGAAAAATTATTCTTTCCAAATAGCCGGAAAGGATTCCCCGGGTCTTCCATAATAACCAGCTTCCCGAAAGAAGCATAAAAATCACCGCAATCAGATTAACTGAAAGATCATATAAAGGGATTAACATACAACTGGCTGAAAGCGAAGCAATCCAGACAAATGTAATTCTGCCCAGTTGGCGTTCCGAAAATAGTTTTGTGAGGGTCGGGAATCCCGCTCTTTCATAATCTCCGCTGTTCATCATAAGCAAAAGCCAGAAGTGCGGGATCTGCCAGACAAAAAAGAAGAATGCCAGGGCTAAAATTTCCCTATCCAGAGGAGAACCGCCCGCGGCAGACCATCCTATTACCGGAGGAATCGCGCCGATAAGTGAACCAGGCACCACCGCCAGTGCAAATCTTTTTTTAAGAGGTGTGTAAACTAAATTGTACCAGATTAACGCAAGGATGCCAAGAAGGGCCGCGTTTATATTTGAAGAAAAATAGATCAGCGAAAATCCTGCAAGACTGAATAAGAGGGAGAATAAGAGAGCGCCATCGCCCGCGATTCTGCCGGATGGGATTGGGCGGTTCTTTGTCCTCTCCATCAATGCATCGGTTTTTCTTTCCTGAAAATGATTGAGCGCGGAAGAGCCGCAAGCCAGAAGAAATACTCCCAGAGCAATTAGAAGCATTCTCCAATCAAAACTTTTCGAATAAAAAAGATATCCGACCGATGTAGATACGGCAACAAAGAAAGTAATCCTCACCTTTCCAAGCTCCATCATCAATCCGATATTTTTTTTAATTCTTTTCACTATTCACCATCTACAATTAACTATTCACTATTAAATATCTACTATTCCCTGCCCTTCAGCCATTTATCAAAATCATTTTCATACAAGACTTTTACCTTTGTATACATGGCCGAATGATTCAGTCCGCAATACTCCGCGCAGGCAACATCATAATCTCCCAGCTCACGGGGTTTGAAATAGAGATGATTTACTTTGCCGTGAATAATATCTTCTTTTATTCTGAAAGCCGGAATATAGAACGCATGATTAACATCCATCGATTCCATTTTCAGTTCTATATCTTTGTTAATTGGAACATAGAGAGTATCAGCTTTTTTGCCGTTCGGATATTCAAAATCGAATTTCCACATTCTTGCCGTCACTTTAACTGTGAAAGGATTTTCCGGAATATCCCTTAATTCCCTGAAACTTGTGTATCCGAAGTAGAACATCGAAAGGACTAAAAGAGTCGGTATTACAATCCACACAACCTCGAGAAGTGTGTTTCCGTGAATATCAACCGGCTGATGCCCTTTTTTTCTGTTATACTTGAATACGAAGTATATCATCGTCGCCGTAATACCCAGAAGAAGCACAACCGAGACGGCAACGATATATAACATTACAAAATCAACCGATTCCGCATGAGCGGTAGGTGCTATACCCATATAACCTCAACGGTAAAGAAAATCAAAAAATGTTAGTATAAAAATGACGAGCAGAGTGGCTCCGCTTAGACCAAGAAATACCTTGAAGATCGGCTCGTCGAACTTTATGTGCATAAAAATATTAATGACAAGAGCAGACTTGATTGCAGCAATCGTAAGAGCGATTACCAGAGTGTATTTGCCAAGGCTTATGCCTGCTACCGTGACCGTAATTGAAGTGAATGCGAGGAGCGCAATCCACACAATAATATATGTTCCGTATCCGATAGTGTGATTATTTTTTCCGCTCATTAAAATTTCCTTTTATTACTGTATCAGATAGAATAACGGGAACAGGAAGATCCAGATGAGATCAACCAGATGCCAGTAGAGACCTGTGTTTTCCAATTTGATGAAATCCTGCTGCGTCACTTTATCCCTATGAATAAACACAATGATGAAAGCAATTGCTATCATACCGATAATAACGTGTATGCCGTGTAACCCTGTCATTACATAATAAAGGCCGTAAAAAAGAATCTGTCCGTTCGGTTTAGCCAAAAGTTCTTTAGAACCCGGAAATAAACCGTGAGATATTTTGGTTGACCACTCAAAAAATTTATTCACCATGAACATAAGCGCAAAGATTTGAGTGCAATAAAGGAACACGAGCGAGAGAAATTTGTTTCCCTTTTGCATCGCGGCGATAGAGAGTGCAACTGTAAGACTGCTCGACAACAAAATTATTGTATTCAGCGTTCCGATCCCGGTATTCAACTCCATTGCAGCTAATTTAAACTGATCCTGATATTGATATCGGTAGACAGCATAAACAAGAAACATTCCGCCGAAGAGAAGCACTTCAGTAAAAAGGAAGAGCCACATTCCCATCTTAGCGCTTACATTATCTTTGTGATGAACAGTATCAGAGTGATTACTCATCCTTCATCTCCTTGAGTTGGCTGAAATCGTAAGGATCATCTTTGATCTCCGGCAGTTTAACAAAATTTTCGAGCGGCGGCGGCGAAGGGATATGCCATTCGAGTGTTACTCCACCCCACGGATTTGATGTAGCTTTCTTCCCTTTGCGGAGCGCGTGTATAAAGTAACCGAATATGAAAAAGATGGTTCCGGCCAGTATCCATGAACCTACTGTTGAAATCCGCTGCAGAGTTGTGAACTGCGGCAGATAATCGTAATATCTTCTCGGCATTCCCATGTAACCCATAATAAATTTCGGGAAATAAAGCATATTGAAACCTATGAAATAGAGTGCAACAGCAATCTGCGAGAATCTGATATTGTACATTTTGCCGAACATTTTTGGGAACCAGTAATGCAATGCGGCAAAAAAGATTGTTCCGGTTCCGCCGAACATCACGTAATGGAAATGCGCAACTACAAAATATGTATCGGTCAGATGAACATCCGTTGCAAGCGAGCCCAGTACCAATCCCGTCAATCCTCCGATTGAGAAGAGGAAGATAAAATTCATTACCCATAAGAATGGCGGCTGCGGATCGATTGATCCTTTATACATTGTGGCAACCCAGTTAAAAATCTTAACGCCGCTGGGAAGAGCTACAATAAAAGTGAGAAGAGAAAATATCCAGCGCGCCGTATCGCTCATTCCGCTGCTGAACATGTGATGGGCCCAGACTAAATATCCCACGAACGCGATTGCAAGAGAAGACATTGCAATTGCCTTGTAACCGAAGATTGTCCTGCGCGCGAAAGTGGGAATAATTTCTGAGACCACACCCATCGCCGGAAGGATCATTATATAAACAGCCGGATGGGAATAGATCCAGAACATGTGCTGAAATAAAATTGGGTCGCCGCCCAGAGCTGGGTCAAAAATTCCGACTCCGAATGAGCGCTCAATGATGACTAATATGATTGTTATAGCAATAACAGGTGTGGCAAGAATCTGTATCCAGGCGGTAGCATAGGTTGCCCATACGAACAGAGGCATTTTAAAAAATCCCATTCCCGGCGCGCGCATTCTGTGAACGGTTGTAATGAAATTTATTCCCGTGAGAATTGAAGAGAATCCAAGAACGAATGCGGCAAAAAGAGCCATCGAAACATTTGTTGTGCTTCTTACGCTGTAAGGAATATAGAATGTCCAGCCCGTATCGATCGGTCCGCCCGGAAGAAATAATGAAACCAGAACCAAGACCGCGCCGATGATATAAACATACCATGAAAGAAGATTAAGGCGCGGGAATGCAACGTCTTCCGCACCGATCTGAATCGGCAAGAAAAAATTTCCGAAGATTGCTGGGAGACCGGGAATGATGAACAGGAATATCATTATCACTCCGTGAAGAGTGAATAATGTGTTGTAGGTTTGAGCATCCATGATTGTTCTGCCGGGAGAGATAAGTTCGAGCCGCATCAGCAGACCGATGATTATTCCAACCACAAAAAATGAGATTATAGCCATCATGTACATAAGACCAATTCGCTTATGGTCTTTTGTAAGAAGCCATGATAAAATTCCGCTATATTTATTCGTGCTCTTCGTATAGAATGAAGCAGAAGATTCAGCCATTAAAATTTACTCCTTCAAAAATTTTTGTGCGTATATAAAAACCGAGGCGGAACTAAACCGCCGCCGGTGATTTTTTCACCGGTTTTTTCTTTTTAAAGATCAGAACCGACAAAAATATTCCAATGCCTATAAGCATTATAGCGCCGACAATGCGCGTTACATTCAAAGTATACTGCCTGCCGGCCGGATCATAACTGAAACAAAACTGAAGCACTTTAGAGATAGTAGGATTTGTTTTCCCGCTTTCGGCTTCGAGCAGAGCCATCTTCAGATCAAAGGGATTGAACGAGGTCCCGAAAATGTAGCGGGATATTTTTCCAGCCGGGGTCACTGTGAGCAAAGTAGCGGCATGCACAAACTGCTTATCGGCAGGTTTGAAATAGAACCCGCATGCATCTGTTAATTTTTTTATGGAACTACTGTCGCCTGTAAGAAACAGCCAATTCTTCGGATCGAATTTTCTTTTAATCTGCAGCAGGTAATTTTTCTTCCACTTAGCGGCAACTTCGGGAGTCTCCCGATGATCGAAACTTATGCTTACAACCTGAAAATCTTTGCCCGGCTCCAGCTGAATTTTATCGATCGCCCATGCAAGTTCCGACTGCATCGGATTACAGATGCCGGGGCATTCATAATAAACCAGCGCGATTAATGTCGGTTTATTAACGATATCTTTTAAAAGTACTGTTTCGCCTTCAGAATTTTTAAAGTTCAGTTCAAGCGGAAGAGTGCTTCCGAGTTTTTCGTCAATGCCCGCGCCAATCTTTTGCTGGGCAGCAGAATTTGCTGCAATGAGCGCTAATAGAAATATCAGATATAAAATTTTCTTTTTCATTTTGCTACATCAGTGCCGTTTTAATGTAATCAATAATTTTCTTCCACTCCTCTTTCGAGCAGCGCGCCACCGCCGGTTTAAATCCCGAATTCAACGGGTTAGACAAAACATCAGCAATATATTTATCCGCGCCGCCGGCAGCATTGGAATTTACAAACGATGTAAATACTTTTTTAAGATCGAACACAGACTTTCTGAATAAGAGCGATTCCGGAGTTTCAGCGGATGTGTTGATTTTATTTTCGAAACGGAGGAACTGATCGTTAGAGGTCACAGATTCCTGAACCAATTTCTGTTTGGCAAGCACTACAGGAATATTATTCGGAAGCACCGTGCCAGCAGACAGATTGTAGGCTGCGTCAAGAGATTTTAACTGATCATCTGTAACCGGTGGAAATTGAGCGAGCGTGCGTATAAATGAAATTATAGCAAACCGGTCCGCAGCCGGAATATATTCGTACGCTGCCATTCCGTTTTTGATGATCCCCTCCTTAAGCGTTTTAAACATTTGATCTATGTTGCGTCCGTTTGTCCATCCGTCTGCTGCATGAAAGTTTCTCGGTTTTTTTACCAATGCTGCGCCCGCCGGTCCGTCTCCCATCCCGTTATCGCCGTGGCATGATTTGCAGTTGGCTGTAAAAAGCTCTTTCCCTTTCGAAATAAAAGCAGGAGTCGGGTTCTTAACCAGATTAAGATCCACCGCGGCGGATACCCCACCCTTTTTCAATTCAACTTCTTTTTTCAGTTGGGTTGAATCGACCAGGCCGACCGGCTGACCGTTAAAGCTTATCGTATCCAAATTTTTCACAAAAAAGATTCCGGCCGCAAGTATCAGCATTAAAAATAGCGGAAAGATCCAGCCGAACAGCCGGGCAGGATTCTTCAGCAATTCTCTAAATTTAATTTCGTCTTCAGGTTTTTTTGTAATCATATTATTTTTAATTAAAGTCTGAAATCGATTCCGCGTTTTAATTTGGGATCGCCGATTGGTATAATATTTTCTTTTTTTGATTTATAAAAAACTGCGAGAATTATAATTCCGGCACAAAGAAGCGGAAATCCGAATTCGTTCCAGCTGAAAATAATTTCACCTTTTCCGTAATTCGGCATCACAAGCCAATAGAGATCATAATAATGAGCAAACAAAATTACACCAGCCATGGCCAGCAATCTTTTCGGATTCATTTTAGAAGGTTGAGAAAGAAGTCCGATATACGGAATTAAAAATTTCACAATAATCAATCCAACCGAAATGAATTTCCATCCTCCCTCCCATCTTGCAAGGAACCAGAAAGTTTCTTCGGGCAGATTAGCATACCAGATTAAAAGGAACTGGCTGAACGCGATGTAAGCCCAGAAGTTTGTGAATGCGAAGAGGAGCGCTCCGAGACTGTAGTAACTGTCGCTGTGAATTCCTTTTATTAAATATCCATTCTCATTAAGAAGGATAATAAAAATTGTAGCGGCGGCCAGAGCAGCCAGCACGGTGCCAGAAAAATAGTAGACGCCGAAAATTGTTGAGAACCAGTGCGGTTCAAGACTCATGAGCCAGTCGATTGCAGTGAATGAAATTGTTAATGTGAAGAACGGCATAAAGACTGCAGAGATTTTAATATTCTTTGCAGTTAATGAAGAATCCTGTTTGGAATCCTGCTTTTTCGAATTTCTTGCAATCAAAAAATGAAACAACGCCCAGATAACTATGAACGCAATCACACGGATAACAAAGAATGATACATTGAGATAAGGCGCTTTGCCGACAAGTGTTTTATCAGCAGGATCAGGATGAGTCCAGTGGAATATTTTATCGACATTTAGAAGAAGCGGAATAAGAAGTAGAGGAAGAAGATAAATTATGGATGAAAGGAATTCTCCGATTCTTCTGAAAGGAGTACTCCAGACTGCACCGGAAAGATATTCAATTGCTACGTAGAAGAGAGAACCGACTGCAATACTGACTAGGAAGGAGAATCCGATAATATTATTGAACGCCGCGCGGGCAGGATTAACCAGATACCCGGCAATGACCAGCAGCAATCCCGCCGCCAGAAGAGCAAATCCGGCTAAGCGGATTTTATCCGGCAAATCTTTTTTCTGATATTCGATTGAAGAGGAACTCATTGTAGATCGGACTCCTTAGCGTTGAGCGCTCTTTGTAATGCTCTTACATAATTAATTACCGCCCATCTTTCTTCAACAGAAAGCTGTGTTGAATAAGAAGGCATTATATTTTGTCCATCAGTTATAACCGCAAATATCCTCCCGTCGCTCCATTTTCTAACTTTATCTGAATGCAGGCTCGGAGGATTCGGAAACTGTCCGCGCAGTCTGCTTGCACCGTCACCATGATAGCCGTGACACGGCGAGCAATAAATATCAAATTTCTGACCGCCGAGTTTTAGGGATTCGTTCGAGATCGGAACCGGATTAACCAATTTTTCGCCTGCGAGATCCGGCTGGCCTTTGAACTGATAAGGGAGATAACCGCGCGCCACCGTTCCGGGAACAGGATTGCGCATTCCGAAACCATCATCGAAAATTAAACTTTTCTGCTGCGCACTCTGCTTTGGCTGGTCCATCATCCAGTTGAACGGCACCATGAACATTAATTTGTTAAGTGTAAAGTATGCGGTGCCGGATGAAATGAGAGCCACGACAAAGAGGAAGGCAAGAAATTTCGGTTCCAGAATTTTGTGCTTATGATTCAGCTCATCGTTATCCCAATGTATCAAATAAATTTTTGCAGCATTTAGAGTTTCAAACAGTTCTTTTATTTTTTCTTTATCAAATTGAGGATCATCGGCCTGAATACTAATTCCGTATTTATCCGATGATACTTTTTTCATATACTCCGTTCCGTGGAGCGGATGAGAATTATTAGGCAATTTGAAAAAGATAAAGAGCATTGCAAGAACGGTTGCAATGGCAGCGGAGAGCACCGTCAGTTCAAACATCACCGGGATATATGCGGGAAAGGAGAAGAAAGGTTTACCGCCGATAACAATGGGATAATCGACCGCAGAAATCCACCAGAGAGTAAAGAGCGCTCCCAACGTTCCTGATAATCCGAATACCAACGCAACATAACCCAATTTTGAAGGGGCGAGTTTCATTGCATCATCCATACCATGAACAGGATACGGCGTGTGCACATCAAATTTTTTGTAGCCGGCATTAGCCACTTTCTCTGCGGCGTGAGTAATCTCGTCGGGAGTGTTAAAAACTGCCGCGCAGCCGTATAATATTTTATCGCTCATCGTCAATGTTCCTTGTGAGAAGGTTGAGCGCCGTCTACAACAGCTTTCACTTCAGCCATTGAAACAACAGGCAATGCTTTTGTAAATAAAAGAATCCAAGTGAAGAAGAACCCGAAACTGCCAATCAGTATCATCGCGTCCACGTACGTGGGTTTGTAATAAGCCCAGCTCGAAGGCAAAAAATCTCTTGAAAGAGATGTAACAATGATGACGAAGCGTTCGAACCACATTCCTATGTTCACAAAGATTGCGATGACAAACATTACCGGGATGCTTCTTCTGATCTTTCTGACCCAGAAGAACTGCGGAGAGACAACATTACAGGTAATCATGATCCAGTAAGCCCACGCATAGGGACCCAGCGCGCGGTTCAAAAATGTGAACCGCTCCGCTTCTACACCGCTGTACCATGCAATAAAAAATTCCATCGCGTATGCGTAGCCCACTAAAGAACCGGTGAGAAGCATTATCTTATTCATCTTCTCCAATGTATCAAGCGTAATTATGTGCTCATAGTTGAAAATTTTTCTTACGATAATCAAAACATTCTGCACCATCGCAAATCCGCTGAAAACCGCACCTGCAACAAAGTATGGCGGAAAAATTGTTGTGTGCCAGCCGGGGATAATTGAGACTGCAAAGTCGAAGCTCACAATTGTATGGACTGAGAGAACTAACGGCGTGGCAAATCCGGCAAGAATCAGATAAACCATTTCATAATGCTGCCAGTGGCGGTTGCTGAATCGCCAGCCCAAACTGAAAACCGAATAGATGACTTTTTTAATTTTATGAGTCGTCTTTTCTCTAAGTATTGCAAGATCGGGGATCAATCCGACATACCAGAATATAAGCGAGACCGTGAGATATGTGGAGACTGCAAATACATCCCACAATAAAGGAGAAGTAAAATTAACCCAGAGCGAATGCTGATTGGGATAAGGGAAAAGGTATCCTGCAAGCCACGGTCTTCCGACGTGTATTAAGGGAAACATTCCGGCAGTCATAACCGCAAAAATTGTCATGCCTTCTGCAAAGCGGGCAATTCCCGTACGCCATTTCTGTCTGAACAGAAAAAGAATTGCAGAGATCAGAGTTCCTGCATGGCCAATTCCGACCCAGAACACAAAGTTCACAATATCGAACGCCCAGCCGACCGGATTGTTATTCCCCCACATTCCAATTCCATAATAGAATGTCAAACCGAGTCCAATAACCAGAAGACTGAACAATGAAAGAGTAATCGAAAGAGCGATATAAAATTTTTTATTCGGCTTAGTCTCGAGCGGTTTCGATATCAATTCATCCAGCTCGCGAAGAGCGGGCTTTCCTTCTATGACTGACAACTCTTTTGTGAAATCGGCAGCGGTCACACTATCTCCTCTGAATGAGTATTTCGAAGTTTAGCTATATATGTAACATTCGGTTTTACATTTGTCGTTTCAAGAACATGGTACGAAAGATTATGCTCTCTTAACTTAGCTATCGGCGATGAAGGATCATTGGCATCTCCGAATGTGATTGCCGTGGCGGGACAAGCCTGCTGGCATGCAGTGACAATATCGGATCCGGAAACAGTTTTGCCGTCGCGAATCGCGTTTGAGCGCGCTTCCATAATTCTCTGAACACAGAAAGTGCATTTCTCCATCACGCCGCGCGAACGTACTGTCACTTCCGGATTGTTAGCCATTGATGTCAAATCATTTTCATAATATGCATCAGCAAAGTGATCTCTGAAATTGAAGAAGTTGAATCTTCTAACTTTATAAGGACAGTTGTTGGAACAGTAGCGGGTACCTACGCATCTGTTGTAAACCATCTGGTTGAGTCCGTCTGGACTGTGATTTGTGGCGTTAACCGGGCAAACATTTTCGCACGGAGCGTTATCGCAGTGCTGGCACAGCATAGGCTGATTGCTGACTATCGGATCTTCAGGCGTGCCGGAATAGTAGCGGTCTATCCTCATCCACTGCATCTCTCTTCCCTTTTCAACCTGATCTTTTCCCACAACCGGAATATTATTTTCTACGTTGCAGGATGTAACGCAGGCGCCGCAGCTTACGCATTTGTTAAGATCAATTGCCATCGCCCACTTATTGCCAGTATACTGATGATCTGTAGTGATGCTGAAAAGATTTTCTTTTTCTTCATGGAGGAATCCGGGTTCTTTTTTATATTTCTCTACGGTTCCCTCCTGAATAATTTTTCTGGTGCGGTGTATCTCCTTTACAAACGCGTCATCCAGGGAATGATGTTCCTGCGTTGAAGCCAGAAGGTGGTTTCCCGAAGATTTTTTTAACGACGCTCCGCTAAGAATATAAGAAGCTGAACCGAGATGCATCAGCACATTAGCATTCACACCTACATTCTTTCCCGCTTCCCCGATAACTGTCCTGCCGTAACCCAATTCTATATTAATAGTCCTGTCTTCAACTCCCGGCTGCACAAGAACGGGGATAATAATTCTTTTCCCCTTCACTTCTACTTCTACCAGATCATTCATTTCCACAGACAATTTTTGCGCAAGTGCGGGAGACAATGCAGCATAATTATCCCATGTTACTTTTGACACCGGATGCGGAGTTTCCTGCAACCATCCGTTATTAGCAAATTTTCCGTCACCTACAAAATAACTTTCTGTCAAGTGGACTACATAACCGACCGGATTATTTTTAGATTCGACTGAGGCAAGCGCAGCCGGATTGAATTTGGATTCTGCTGCGCTCTCATCGGACTGGACCATTCCATCGTGCAATGCAGAATACCAGAATGTCTTTGAGTCAGAGAGTGTATTTTTATTATTGAAAACGGATTCTTCGAAATTTTTAATTAAATACTGATGATAAATATCTTCATTATAAGAGTCCGCGCTTCCTGAGATCCAGGCAAGAAGTACCGATTCCTTCTGTCTTGTATTGAAGATCGGAGCGATAACGGGCTGGCGCAGTGAATATATGCCCCTGTAAACATTCGCGTCTCCCCACGATTCAAACGGATGATTCACAGGCAGAGAATATATTCCCGCCGCAGAGGATTCATTTTCTTCTTCAGTCAAAGAGACAACTGTTTTTACTTTTCTCAGCGCTGCCTCATAACCGAATTCATTTGCGAGAGTATAAACGGGATTGGAATCGAAATGAATAACAACGCCGACATTCCCGTTTTTCATTGAGGAAGCAAGTTTTGAAAAATCTTCGGATGGCGTTTCATCAATCAAGGATTTAATTGTGCGTGTATAATCGTAAAGTGTTTTATTACCGAGCATCTCATTAAGAAAATTGACTGCCACATGCACTTCTTCCGGAAGCGTGTCGCCGGCGTATATTATTGATGCGCCGCGGTTTGTATTGAGATCATTTAGAAGATGATTTAGTTTCTCTTTATCGCCGAATTTATAAATCGATTTATCCGATATTTTATTCTTCAGTAAAGAATCCGAAATAAGTCCCGGATTCATTTTGTTCAGTTCGTTCATTAAGGAGAATACAAAATCGAGCTGCTGATCCGGTGCGACTCTGAATCTGTAGTCCGCCATCATTCCGGTAGCGCTCATTCTTCCTTCTGCGCAATAGAGCCTGTTGAAATCGGTTTTGCCGACCACTTCCCTTTTTGAAGTAAACATTCTGATATTCTGCAGGTAGTTCCCTTCGTTCCCAAGAAAATCCGAATCCAGCGCGAGAATAATTTTTGCTTTATCGAATTTTACGGTCGGATATTCTTTTGTGCCGTATGATTTAAGCCAGGCATTCTTCCTTGATTCATCATTCACAAGTTTGTGAGAATAGATCTTCGCCGTTGCATAACGCTTTTTAAAATCATCGAGAACTTTTTTAGCCGTCGGAGAAGTTACACCTTCGGTAATAAGGGCAATCTCTTTATTCTGCGAGACCGATTCGTTCAGTGCGGCGATTATTTCTTCATCGGCCTTCTTCCAGCTTATCTCGCTTCTTAATTTCAATGGCTGGCGAAGACGGTTAGGATCGTAGAGGCTCATTATATCCGCCTGCCCCTTAGCGCAGATCTTTCCCTGATTTACGGGATGATCCGGATTTCCGTCGACTTTGATTGGTCTGCCTTCGCGCGTTTTTATCAGGATGCCGCATGCAGATGCGCATCGGTCGCAT
This sequence comes from Bacteroidota bacterium, assembly GCA_021812705.1. Classification (GTDB taxonomy): domain Bacteria; phylum Bacteroidota; class Ignavibacteria; order Ignavibacteriales; family Melioribacteraceae; genus Fen-1258. The sequence goes on from JAKAMT010000020.1 coordinate 20,714, forward strand.
GTGGACGCATAATAATTTGCCACACCCGGAAAAACTTCTTCCGGACGCTTATTATATGGTATAATTTCCCCCTTATCCCTGTAATCCGAGCAAGCGGTAGCTGTAACCGCGGTTGATGCGGCCAAAAGAGCCAGAAATTTTCTTCTTGAAATTCCGGAAAGATTTTCAGAATTGAATTCTTCAGTAACATTTTCCAGAAATTCATCTTCCCTTTTTTTCTGCATTCCGGGATCATCGTTGTAATCGTTAAGGCTTTTCCAAAATTCTTTTTTGCCTGATTTATTCGTAAGATCGCTCATCTTTAAACCTTTTCATTCCTTTTAACGGCGGATGGATGAACCGAGATATTTATTTTTTGACTGCGGGATTTTTTTACCGCTCTGGATATAAAATTATGCGGCAGATAAGAGGCTAAAAGAGCAACAAATGCTCCTTTACCTAATGATGCAAAAAATTTTTTTCTGTCTATCGTCTTCAATTCGTTCTCCTTGATTAACGGTGACAAGCTGAGCAGTTTTCAGGGCCCTTATTCACTTTCTGCAAGTACGGAATTTTTTCATGCGGATTCCTATGACAATCTAAACACGCAGTCATTGTAAAAGGTTTCACCTGACTTATTATATCCATCTGTTTCACATCGCCGTGGCAACTGACGCAGTCTATCTGTTTGTTCACATGGACACTGTGATTGAAGTATGCATACTCCGGGACCTTATGAATTCTTTTCCACGGAACCGGTTTGTTCTCTTCATAGTATTTTGTCAGTTTGATAATCTCCGGTCTGTCTTTTCTTGCGACGGTGTGGCAATTCATGCAGATATTCACGGATGGAATGATTGCATGCCTTTCTTTTGAAACTCCTATATGGCAATACTGGCAATCAATTGCCATTTGTCCCGCATGAAGTTTGTGAGAAAATTTAATCGGCTGTTCCGGTGCATAGCCAACGCTGTCCCTTTCGGGTCTGGATATATAAAACGTAAGAATAAATGAGAGCGCAATTACAAATAATGTTAACGGAAGACGAATCTTTAATGCATAATCCAGTACGGTTCTCTTCATCGTATACCTGTTGAAGGATTATTTTATAATATTTGTTAAGGAAACTGTTTTGAAAATATTTTCCGGCTATGTTACCGGAATTTTAGCTTAGATAAGATATCTAGTCCTATAAAAACAATCGAACAAAGATAATAAAGACGACCGAAAATGCAAATACATTTTATGTCTAAAACGAAAAGAGAAAATTTATTTTATGCGCTCAACAACAAAATCGATAATCGACTCCAATGAAGATTTTGCAGTGGAGTTTTCGAACAGTTCAAGATTTTTCAAAGCGCGGTTTGCATAATCTTTTGCTACAGCGTCGGCGTAATTAATTCCATCGTGTTTTACTACGAATGAAATAACTTCTTCCACCTGAGAATTTGTAGCCCCCTTCTTAATCATCTTAAGAATATTTTTTCTTTCATCGTCAGATGATTTCTTAAGGGCGTAGATTAAAGGAAGTGTAAGCTTTTTCTCTTTTATATCGCCCCCAAGCGGTTTGCCGAAAACTTTTTTTGTGCCTACTAAATCAAGAATATCATCCCGGATTTGAAATGCAATGCCCAGATTTTCTCCAAACATTTTCATCGCTTCAATTTTATTTTGGTCTTCCGTAGCTGCACGGGCGCCTATTTCGCAGCATGTGGAGAGCAGCGATGCGGTCTTATCAGAGATTATCTGGAAATATGATTCCTCATCAATATTAAGCTTTCTGGTTTTGTTGATCTGATGCAGTTCACCTTCAGACATTCTGCGCACTGTGTTCGTTATTACACGCAGAAAATCAAAATCATTTCCGTCAACAGCGAGCATCAGTCCGCGCGCCAGCAAGTAATCTCCCAGCAGCACCGCAATTTTATTTTTCCAAACTGCGTTAACAGAGGGAAATCCGCGCCTGGTTTCCGCGTTATCAACCACATCATCATGAACCAAAGTGGCAGTGTGAAGGAGTTCGACCAATGAAGCCCCGCGGTAGCTTCTCTCCCCTATAGAGCCGCACACCTTGCTTGAAAGAAGGACGAGCAGGGGCCGGATCTTTTTCCCTTTTTGCTTATGGATGTAACGCGTGATTAATTCTAATAGAAGTACTTTGGACCTGAGAGATTCTCTGAAGAGCTTATTAAATTCAGAAAGTTCGAGCTCAACAGAATCGGAAATTTCACTTAAGGATAGTTTGCTCAAGATTTCTTCTGGAATATTTTTGAAACAATAATACTTATTTCATATAAGAAAACCAACGGGATGGCAAGCACAATCTGTGAAACGGGATCTGTACCGGGAGATAAGAACGCCGCTAAAATCATAATCACTACAATCGCGTGGCGTCGGTACTTTCGCATTATATTCGGCGTCAAGATTCCTATCTTTGAAAGAAAAAATGAGAGCATCGGCAGTTCGAAAACAAGTCCCGCACCTAATATTATACTCAAAACGATCGTTAAATATTCATCGAGTGCAAAATTGTTCTCAATTGCCATAGTGCCGAATCCGGCCGCAAATTTTAAAGTTAAAGGAAGCATCAGAAAATATCCGAAGACAACTCCGCATATAAAACAAAACGTTGTAAATAGAACAATCCATTTGACATATTTTTTTTCTGTGGTGCGGAGTGCGGGAGAAATAAATTTCCACAACTGATAAATAATATTCGGGAAACTTATAATGAGTCCTACTACCATGCCTGTCTGGAAATAGAGAAACAACTGTCCGAACGGGCGCAGGTTCTGCAACTTAAAATTTGCTGCCTTTGCCGGGTGCAGAAGCACTGTATCCACAAAAAAATCGCTGAAGTAAAGTGCCACAGCCGTTCCGATCAGGATTCCGAGAACAGAATAGATAATCCTCCATCTTAATTCTTCAAGATGGTCTAGAAATGTCATTTCACTTTCTTCAGAATCTACTTTTTCTTTTATTTCTTCAGGTTCTGCCATTTTTAACTCTCAGCAAGTTCTGGGTACAGAGGAAATCTTGAACAAAGTTCCGATACTTCGGCTTTTATTTTAGACAGAGCAGATTCGTCATCAATATTTTTTATTGACCTGTCGATAAAAGAAGCAATCATTTTCATTTCATTTTCTTTCATGCCGCGTGTCGTTACCGCTGGTGTTCCAATTCTAATTCCGCTTGTTACAAACGGGCTTTTGGTGTCGAAAGGAATCATATTTTTATTAACAGTAATTCCCGCCAGTCCAAGTGCGTTTTCCACTTTTTTGCCGCTCAAATCCTTATTGGTCAGATCTACCAGCATCAGATGATTATCAGTTCCTCCGGATACAATTTCGTAGCCGGCTGCAATCATTTCTGCGGCAAGTGTCTTTGAATTTTTAATGATCTGCTTCGCGTAATCTGTAAAAGAATCTTCGAGCGCCTCGCCGAAAGCGACAGCCTTTGCCATGATAACGTGCATCAGCGGTCCGCCCTGAATGCCCGGCATAACCATGCCGTCTAAAATTTCCGACATCAATTTTAACCGGTCCCCTTTGATAGTTTTAATTCCGAATGGATTTTCTCTATCCTTCCCCATCAGAATAATTCCGCCTCTGGGACCTCTTAGAGTCTTATGTGTTGTTGAAGTTACCACATCGCAGTGAGGGAGCGGATTGTTCAACAATCCTTTTGCTATCAATCCCGCAGGATGAGCCATGTCCATCATCAAAAGTGCGCCTGCTTTATCTGCTATCTCTCTAAATTTTGCATAATCCCAATCTCGGGAATAAGCGCTAGCGCCCATTACAATCAATTTTGGCCTCTCCTTTTTTGCAAGGTCTTCAACCAAATTGTAGTCTAGCAGTTTAGTTTCTTTGTTCAGGGAATATCCCACCGAGCGGTAGATCTGTCCTGAGAAATTAACCGGCGAGCCGTGTGTAAGATGCCCGCCATGATCAAGGCTTAGACCAAGAATTGTATCGCCCGGTTTAAGAAGAGTCATGTACACAGCCATATTGGCTTGAGACCCGCTGTGCGGCTGAACATTTACATACTCGGCGCCGAATAATTTTTTTAAACGGGTCCGGGCCAGCTCTTCTGCCATATCAACAAATTCGCATCCGCCGTAGTATCTTTTTCCCGGATAACCTTCCGCGTATTTATTAGTCAACACAGAACCCGCCGCACTCAAAACCGCCTGGGACACAAAATTTTCGGATGCTATTAATTCTAAATGCGTTTCTTCTCTTTGGAGTTCCAGCTGAAATATTCTAAATGCTTCCTGATCCTTCTTCAAATAATTTGCCATGATAATTTCTTCTTTATTTAATTTTTATGAATTAGCCAAGAGATATTCAAATCTTACTTTTAAATATGGTGTTATAAGGATTGATTTCAAAATGGAGAAATGGAGAATCTTGATCGGCAGGAATCTTAAATAGGCTGAAAAATATTTATCGATATCAGAAATTGGAAGAGGCATCATTATAAATATATTATCTGTCCGTGCGTAAAAACCAGAGTTCGCCCAGACTTAGCGTAACATTAAATCTAAAAATATTTTCACTCAGCAGATTGCTGTCCATCGTTCCTCTTTTGCCGTATTGGAATCCGAGGTCGATTGTATTTTGATATCCGATAGGCATGGCAATACCGGCATAAACGGAGAACTGATTGATTCCGTTTCCGTTTATTTTATATTGCGATTGTTCATAGCTAATGCCGCCTCTCAAGATCACAAGTTTCCAGAAATCATCTACCCTGTTTTCCAGATCCCTGTATTCAACGCCTAAACTCATTTTGTAGTAATCCTGGAGATAGCCGAATTTAACATTATTGTTTGCGTACTGGCTGAACGGCTGGTACATATAATCTGCGCTGATTGTGTATTTATTAAAAAGATTAAAAGCCGCGCCAAAGCCAAGTCTGTACGGCAAATTTATTTTTATCGATCCGGTGGAGGTTGTAATAGTAGAAACCTGCGAAGTGAGGTAATCAACGCTGTCTGCACTCATCGTTACGGATGGAGTAAAGACAAGTCCAAGACGAAATTCACGAAGATCGGAGATGCCGAATAATTTCGACAGGTCGCTCGTTATCAAGCCGGCAGTCATTCCGATTCCGTGATAACTTGTTTCACGGTAAAAACTGGCATTTGATAAAGTTGAATCAGATATAAATGTAACGGAAGAATGATTTTCAATTCTTCCGAAATAATAATCGTATGTAACACCGAGAGAGAAATTGAACGGCAGCCTGTATGAACCACCCGCAGTAAATTTGGAAATTCCGCCCTGACCGGAATATTTAGCGGTATGAAGATTTACGAGGGGATCGCTCTGATTTGTTTCAACGTCATAATTTACTTCTGAATATGGGACCATTCCTAATGCGAAAGAAATTCCGTATTCCCTGTCTATCGGAAAACCGGTCTGCATGCCGTTGAGAATCACACCTGAATGATAAACAGAAGAAGCTGAATTTTGAGCGTTTACTCCGCCGTAAGCAATTCCCGTTTCAAATCTTGTAAGATTAAGCTCGTTCAATCCGGCAGGATTCATAAAGCTAAGATAGTCTCTATCGCTTAAAGCGATTCCCAACTCTCCCATAGAAAATCTTCTTGCAGAAAAAGGAGTACGCAAATCACCTATGCCAAAACGTGTATAAACCGAACCGCCCTGTGCAAAGAGCTGACCTGCAAACAAAACAAAGAGAATAATATTCTTAAATTTTTTCATCGTTAATTTTTCTGCATATAAATGATTTTTAATTTAGGTCTTAGGGCTTTATTTGGATTTTTGCTTCCATAAAAAGCGATTCTGGCACCGGTGTAATATTCATTCAAGAGAGAGAGATCCAGTCCCTGATTCTCTGTGCCGGTTATCCATCTTTGAACATATTTTGAGATATCGCCTGCATATACATTGTTGCTTCTGGAGAGGAGCGCATAGGATGTGCTGTCGAATAAAGTTTTGTTTGTGCTGTCAGAAAGAAGCTGAACGAAAACTGAATCCGATCTTAATGATCCGTAAAGTTCATTGGCAGCATCAACAGTCAATTCTAATTGTGCTTTATTGATAATTGAATTTTTTGGAATCGTAGAAACATCAAAGTAAAGAGTGCCTCTCAAAGAATAACTCCCCTGCAGATAAAGATCGCTTCCGGCAGGAGGCAAAGTTGAAGTAACAAAATGAATATCTTCGTCCGGAGGCACAACCAAAGTGTCGATATAATATGACGGCCTCTGCAATACTATATGCATATAAGTTTCATAATCTGAGGAACCGGCCTGCACTGCTTTGAATCCGATCATCTTCTGCGTGTTTGCCGTGGCTTTTAAAAGAATTCCGTTGTTTCTCGGCAGCTTGTTGTACTTAATCGAGAGCCATTCCTTTACCACGTTTGGATCGACGTTGAACTTTAATGTAGTATCGGTCATCACCATGTTCGATTTCAAATTCTGCGGATCGTACTGAAGCGAAGAGATGCTGTCTCTGTCAAAAGTTGGAGCGCCCCACGCGCTTGTAACTTTCTGAACGGTGAAATCGAATGCGCCCGATGAATTACCGAGAGTGTTCCTGGGGATCATCTCGATCCAAGATTCTTTCACAATGACTTCATTATTTCCAAATCTCTGGAGCGTCGAATCGGGTAATATTAAATTCCATCTGTAGAGGATGGATGACTCGGCGTAAGGCACTTTGCCCAGCAAAAGATATGAAGCAGATCCCAATTTTGGTTTGAAAGCAAAATAGGTTGAACTCTGTTTGATATCTGAAGTCTGGCTGTCTAATTGCTGAAATGTGAACTTATCCTGTTCAGAAATTAAATTAGAGCCAACCGAAGCAGGGTCTTGATTACAGGAAGCTAAAATAAACGCAAGCGGAATTAGCGCTAATGCCGAGCGAAAGAATCTGATCAATTAAAATCCTCCGGATAAATCTTTAATAACAAAATCGCACGCTTCTAAAAAATTAGCGGCTGTAAAATTGGGCTTTTTCCCAAGATTATGCAAGGCTGAAATTTCTTGCGCCGTGGAACTGCTCTCCATTAGAACAGTTTTTACACCCGCATTGATGCCGGCTTCCACATCGCTGGCTTTGTCGCCTATCATGTATGAAAGAGAGAGATCAACTTCGAAATCCTCTGCAGCTTGAACAATCATAAACGGAGAAGGTTTCCTGCATTTAGCTTTTTCCTGCGAATCGATTTCGGGATGAAAAGGACAGTAATAGAATGCGTCTATCTCGGCACCCTCTTCCATTAGAAGTTCATTAACCCGCCTGTTCACATTTTCAACATCCTCCAAAGTCATCAGCCCTTTCGACACACCTGCCTGATTTGAAATCACAATCATCTTGAAGCCGAAATCATCCTTCAGCCGTTTGATTCCCTCAGCCACGCCGGGAAGGATTTTTACAATGGAAGGATCTTTGATGTAACCGGGATCGTGATTGATTGTCCCGTCACGATCCAAAAAGATAGCTTTCTGCATCATCAATCGGTAAGCTTCTTATAAAGGTCGACATATTTTTTGGAGGAATTGAGCCAGCTAAAATCGGATTTCATTCCGTTGCGCATAATTGTCTGCCATGTCTCTTGGTCGGTCGTAAAAATCTTTATTGCCTGCTTAATTGAAGTCAACAATTCTTTGGCAGAATATTTTTCAAAGACAAATCCGTTGCCGGTTTTGTTTTTTGGATTATAAGGTTGGACCGTATCTGCCAAACCGCCTGTGTTGCGGACTATCGGCACCGTACCGTACATGAGGCTGTACATCTGATTCAAACCGCACGGTTCGAATTTAGACGGCATTAAAAACATGTCGCAGCCGGCTTCTATCAGATGGGCGAGTTCATCATCAAAACCTATGTAGCAGGAAAATTTATTATGATATTTGGAACCCATGCTCGAAAGCAGCTTATGATATTTCTTTTCTCCGGTGCCCAGAATTACCAGATGGATATTCAGTTTCATCAATTCCGGAAATGCTTTCTCCAACAGATCGAAACCTTTGTTATCGTAAAGACGGGATATCATTCCTATTACAGGTGTATTATCACTGACCGTAAAATTAAAATTATCGGCAAGAGCCTGCTTGCTCTCTTTTTTAACATCCAGATTTTTTATTGAATACCGTTTTGGAATTTTTGTGTCCAGTTCCGGATTCCAGATGGTATTATCAATACCGTTTATGATTCCGTACAGATCTTTTTTTCTTTTGCTTAAAACATCTTCTAGTCCGTATCCAAACTCTTTATTCTTATAGATCTCTTTGGCGTAAGTCTCGCTAACGGTGGTTATCATGTC
>JAKAMT010000151.1 GCA_021812705.1 Bacteroidota bacterium
CCAGATCTTCAAATTTCGCCTGGAGCTCATTAATTTTATTCAGATCCACTTCCGGATTTTTAAAGAAACTTCCCGCATTGCCGAACTTTTTTGGATTAGGGAGTTTGTCCCTTCTTATTCTTTTCACAAGTTCGCTTACTTCACGCAAAGAAAGTTTATTGTGGTCATCCGTTTTGAGATATGAGGTGAATGCCCTGTAATTAAGATTAAATTTTTTCACCTTCCCGAGCCGGAGAATCACTTTGGTTATAAGGAATTCATCCTTCTGTTTTTTCTTGAAGATGCTGTCGCGGTAGTCGAACCGGCAGTCGTGCCGGTTAAAATTTTTGATTTCGCCCGATATTAGATCGATTCCCTGGAGAGAATGGAACACATCCTTAATTTCTGCGCCGTATGCGCCTATATTCTGGATCGGCGCGGCACCAACCGTTCCCGGAATCAAAGAGAGATTTTCCACTCCGTAAAAATCTTTTTCCACGCAATAAGTAACAAAGTCATTCCATTTTTCACCGGCGTGACTTTCAACGAGCACGTTCTTCTCATCCTCCTCAACCACACGGTTTCCTCTCGTGGAGATCTTTACGATTAAACCGTTAAAGTCCTGGGTGAAGAGGATATTGCTGCCGCCTCCCAGGAAAAGTTTTTTCTCATTTTTAAAGATTGAATCGCCGAGAATGCCGTTCATCTCGTCATCGGAGTGAACCTCTGCGAAATAGCGGGCAGAAGCATCGACGCCAAATGTATTATATTTTTTCAGAGAGACATTTTCAGAGATTTTCATATCGTATAATTTTAGAAATTGATCCGGCTCTCAATCTTTCTCCAGTCGGATTGTTCAATCTTATAACCGTTAGAGTAAAAGAGAAGAGCTCCCTGCTCATCTGTCCGGATTATTTTTATTTTTCTTTCAGCGAGCCGTTCCAGAATCTGCCTGCTGGGGTGTTTGAATTTATTTCCGATCCCGGCACTAATAACAGCAATCTCTGGATTCACTTTATCCAGAAACAGTTCGCTGGTGCCGGATCTGCTTCCGTGGTGCGCGGTTTTAAGCAGATCAGATTTGAGAAAAGATTCATACTTTCTCGCATAATTTTTTTCTGCAGAAACGCCGCCGTCACCCGTGAATAGGAATGAATTGTAGCCGTAAACGATTTTTAAATATCCGCTCAAATCATTCGAATTCGCTTCACCAAAATAATCGTTTATTGTATCATTCAAAACATAAATACGCGCACTTCCGACGGAAATTATTCTTCTGGAATAGTATGCAGGGATGTAATTATTCTCGCGGAGGAATTTTTCACATTCTTTATCCGCCGCAGAAGCAGTATCCGGATGTGGTTTAAATATTTGCACAACGCGTTTTGCTTTTATTATAGATTCAAACCCTTTATAATGATCCGCGTCCACGTGCGATATGAATCCGTAATCGAGAGTATCTATGCCGAGCCGGTCCAGGAGCGGGATTATTATTTTTTCACCGTTGTCGAAATATGGGGTTTTATTACCGGCATCTATGAGTGCAGTTTTTCCGTCCGGGAAACGGATCAGAAATGAATCCCCCTGCCCCACATCGATTGCCATGAGAGAGAAAGTATTGTCCGGCAGGATCTTATAATCGTCCAGCCGCATTAAAAGCGAGGAAGCAATTAACATAAATGCAAGCGATAAGATTTTTATTCTTAATTGTAATTCTTTTTTTAGAATCATGAAGATGAACAGCAGAGCCAGATAAAAAACCACTGCGTCATAAAAAGTGAACTGACGGATGGATATATTTGAGTAGCCACCCTTTCCAAGCATTTTAACAAACCAGTAGAGAAAATAGGTCATCGCTTCATTTGCCGAGGCGAATAATGATCCTATCCAAAATGAAACTGATCCGGCCAACACGGTGAAGATTCCAAGCGCAACTATCGCCCCGGATAATGGAATGACAAGCATATTGGCCGCTAATGAAGTGACTGAAAGACGGTGAAAATATGTTAGGGTAAAAGGGAGAGTGCCAAGCTGCGCGGCAATAGATGACACACAAAAAATCAGAAACCAATAAATTATTTTTGATTTAAAATTGAAAGAATCGATGAAAGCTTTTAAGGGAGGATAAAGGAGGATGAGCGACAGAATTGCGCTGAATGAAAGCTGAAAACTGGGATTAAACAGATCATTCGGGTTGATCATCAGAATTATAAGCGCGGCGAATGAGAGAGTATTGAAGCTGTTATAGTCGCGGCCTGTAAGAGGCGCAACAAGAAGAATTATCGCCATCACAGTGGATCTGAATACCGGCGCATCTGAACCGGTTAATATCATGTAAATAATTAATCCCGCCGCTGTTAGGATGAACCTGGTGTAAATCCCGAAACGGCTGAAGAGAACAATGAATATTATTACAATGTAGCCGACATGAAGCCCCGAAACCGAGAGGACATGCACAACTCCTGCATTTATGAAGTAGTCGTTAATCTGATAATCTATTAATCCGCGGTCGGCTAGAATGAGTCCCCTTAAAAGCGCCGCGGTAGTTTTATTGTGAAGCCGTTCGATTTTTTCGTCGATTATTTTCCTGATCTCAAAAATCAGATTTTTTACGGCGGATTTTTCACGAGATAATATTTTTACGCTGTCTGCGTTGTAGACGGAAAGCAGCGCTGCAATCCCCTTTCCGTTAAGATATTTCTCATAATCGAATTCACCCGGATTCCGCTCGTCTCTCGGCCTCTGCAAATTTCCATTCAGTTCAAGCCGGTTGCCTATCGACAGATCGTAAAAAAGTTTTTCCGTTTTATTGTTCTCATCATACACAGAACAGTAAAAAGAATAATCTCCTGTGTACATTTTGTCTTTTACAAAAATCCTTTTGGCATACAGCTGGAGATTTATACGTCCCTCTTTTTTCAATTCTATTCTATTTATAACGCCCTCCACGCGCGCATTGGAATATTTAGGTTCGGGGAATGGATAATGTATTGCGTTCCGGTTATAGTATGAGAGATAGAGGGCGCCGAATGAAAATAAATAAACGCAGATTAAAAGATCCCGGGGGAGCCGGTTCTGATTTTTATAAAACAGGAGAAATAGAGAAAGAAACAGAAATGATATAAGAAAAATAATCAGGTTGATGTTAAGGTCAAGTTTTAGAAGAGATTCTACAGCGATACCGGCTATTAAGATTAATACAAACCTTATGAGCGGATATTTATTCAATCATAGATCCTCATTATTGCGGATTTTATATCAGAAAGTTTCCTGATTCTCTTTGAGAGCATTTGGGAATCTTTGCCGGCTGTAATGCAGAGGGTTGGATTTAGAGTGTGCATTTTAATTGAAAGATCTTCGTAGTTGCCATGATCGGAGCAGACGATGAGAGTCATATCTTTTTCAAGATTCTTGATCAGACCAAGCAGAAAACGGTCAAGCACATTGTGAAAATATTCAAGCCATTCGATATTTCTTCCGTGCCCCATATGATCTGTGTGAAAGATTTCAAACAGTGTAAAATGATTTTTGGATCCGAGCCTGATGAGTCTGGCCGCCGCGGTTTCCGGTTTTATGACTTTTAATTTGTATCCCATTCTTTCCGCCAAACGGCGGTTATCAATCTCTGCGCTGAGAGCATTTCCTGAATGCAGGTCTGAAATTTTGTTCAGCCTCATTCCATTAAGAATGCAGCTAAAGGTTGTAACGCTCAACCTTCTTCTTCCCGAGTCGACATAATCGAAAAATACTTTGGGATATGCGTTCGCGAAGGCAACTTTCTTTTTCTTCCGTATAAATTCTTTGAAAATATTTTTTTCTTCAATTACCGGAACTAAAGTGGAATACGGATACGGGCCGAAATGTTTGCCGATCTTTTTCTGCGCGTTAATGCCGCAGAAGATGGAAGTCTGTCCTGTACCGCTCAGGGGAATACCGGGTACTCCCATGAGAGCATCAACAGGAAAGAGAAAAGAATTTTCCCCGTTCAATTTCATATTATTTAAATGTGGCATAGTGCCGAATATTTCGGAGAAAGTCTTAAATCCGAAACGGAAAAAAGGATTATTCTGATAATCTTCCTTACCGATCCCTACTCCGTCTATGAATACCATCACAGTTGAACGCAAAACAATTCCTTCCGGATTTATTTTATTCCTTTGATTCTACAATAAGTGTAACGGGACCGTCGTTAAATATTTTAACCATCATCATCGCGCCGAAGATTCCGTTTTTAACTTTTTCAATTCCCAAATTCTCTTTCATTCTCAATATAAATTTTTCATACAATTTTTCAGCAGTTTCAGGACGCGCCGCTTCAATGAAGCTCGGTCTGTTTCCTTTTCTTGCATCGCCGTAAAGAGTGAACTGTGAAATAACGAGCACCTCGCCGTTGATATCCTTAAGCGATAGATTCATCTTCCCGTTTTCATCTTCAAAGATCCTCAGATTTGAACATTTATCAGCTACAAAGTTGAGTTCTTCTTCTGTATCCCCTTCCTTGATTCCGAGAAGGATAACCATTCCATTTTTAATCGATGCAAAATGCTGCGGATTTTTTATCTCGACCGAGCCTTCGGAAACTCTCTGAACAACCGCTCTCATTTTAGTTCTCCGGTAATTACTCTTTCTATCTGCTGATAATCTTTTATGATTTTTATATCCGAAAAATTATTTTGCCTCAGCATCACTTCAACTTTATCGTGCTGCCCCTGCCCCAATTCAAGAAATATTTTGCCTCCCGTCTTCAAAATCGCATTAGACTTAGCCGTAATAGTGCGGTAGAAATTCAATCCGTCGGCAGCATCCGTAAGTGCTATCGATGGCTCATATTTCGTTATTTCCGTCTGCAGCGTAGGATACTCATCCGCGCTTATGTATGGAGGATTTGAAACTAAGATGTCGAATCTGTCCGTTCCGAAATCAAGCTGATTAAAATCGGAATGAATAAATTCTATTTTTTCTTCAACTCCGTTCAGTCTGGAATTCTCTACAGCCACTGTGATTGCTTTTTCCGATACATCCACTGCGGTAATCTCAGCATCCGATAAATTCTTTGCCAGCGCGACAGGTATATTTCCGCTTCCCGTACCAATGTCTATAATCTTCAAACCGCCGACACCTCCGAACAGTTTAATTATTTCTTCCACAAGGAGTTCGGTTTCTGGACGCGGAATAAGGACATCGGGCGTAACGTTAAAAGTGAGTCCGAAAAATTCCACTTTTCCTGTGATATATTGAAGCGGTTCAAATTTTCCGCGCCGGCTTATCCAATCGCGGTATTTTACAATTTCATGTTCTTTAAGAGGCTGGTCGAATTTCAGGTACAGATCCAGCCTTTTGCATTTAAGAATTTCAGACAGAAGAAGCTCGGCATTCAAGCGCGGCGATTCGATCCCCTTCTTTTCCAGGTAATCCGCAGATAATTTTACCGATTCGAGTACAGTCAGCATTATTCCTTTAATTTATAATTGAGAATAGAGTCACAGGAAAGATAAAAAAAGTTCTGATAGATTATAAGATGAAACTGTTTTTGACAAGCAATTATTGCTTTAAGAAACAGTAAAGAGACATGGAATAAGTCACCGGTAATTTTTCGAGTTCCTTTTCTTCCTCTTCCGTTAAGCCATCCTCGTGCCCGGGCGACCAGCTGATTTCGTAAACCAGCATCACTTTGTTTTTGCTGTAAGTGAATACGGTTCCGTCCGGCCCGTCGGCGCTGTATTCGAATGTTGAAACCCAGCCTTCCTTTTCGAGCGCGACGGACAATTGAGAAACAGGATCGGTCATATCCCCCGGTTTAAAAACATGTTCCCCCTTCATCAAGATGCATCTGATAATTTTACCGGTATTCCAATCCTTGAATTCGCCATTCTCAAGATCCAGCTTTATGGGAAAGGAATTTTCCGTAATCTGTTTCACATGAAGATAGATATTTTTACCGGGGATCTGAGAATAGAGAGATCCCGAAATCAGAAACACAATTGTAAATATCAGCGAGAAGTTTTTATGCATTTTTTATCCGCCCGCTCATTATTTTATTTTCAAAGCATTACCTTCGAGGTAGGTCATAAATTTTTGACCGTCCTGCGACATCTCGAATTTAATATTAACTTTATCAGTGCCGAGCGGAGAATAAGTGAGCCTGAAGACGGGAACGCCGGCTATTTTTTCGCTGGTAAAAATAAGTTTGTCATCCGAAGCAGCAACGGAGTAGTTGATTGTATGTTTCTCGTTATCGAAATAGATGGCTTTATCAGCTTCCCCTTTCATATTTTTATAGATAATCAGAAGATCATCATGAACCGAGGCGGGTCTGTTCTCAGTCGCGGGAAATATTGTATGATTTTTTCTGACTAAAATATTTTTT
>JAKAMT010000152.1 GCA_021812705.1 Bacteroidota bacterium
TTCCTATCGATTTTAAAACCGATCTTATCCAGCAGTTTCAAATTCTCTTCCTGCGAATTCAGCTCGGCTTTTTCAGAAAAAAGATAATAGAGAAAAATTTTCAGCGATCTTTTGGCAACCAACCTAGGGTCTTGAAGTTTAAGCGTGCCGGCGGCACTGTTGCGGGGATTGGCAAATATTTTCTCTCCGTTCAATTCCCTCTCTTCATTCAGTTTCCTGAAACCTTCGAGGTCGATATAAACTTCGCCTCTGACTTCGAACTGATCCAATCCCAATTTTGTTGCAATCGATCTGTTAACGGTAAGCGGCAGCGAGCGGATAGTTTTTACGTTCGCAGTTACTTCCTCTCCCGTTGAGCCGTCTCCGCGGGTGGCCGCAGTTAAAAGATTGCCATTTTTATAGTTCAAACTAACCGACAGACCGTCTATCTTAAGTTCGCAAATATACTCCACCTTCTCACCGGCGGGTAATCCGTCTTTTACTCTCCGGTCAAAATCCGTCAGTTCATCTTCACTGTAAGTGTTGGAAAGGCTGAGCATGGGAATTTTATGCTCTACAGGTTTAAATTCTTTTGTTAAATCGGAGCCGACCCGCTGAGTGGGAGAATCGGGAGTTATAAGATGCGGATTATTTTTTTCGAGACTTATCAGCTCATTCATCAGCCGGTCGTATTCAAAATCGGAAATAACCGGACGGGCTAAGATATAATAATTATAATCGTGCGTTCGAATAATTTCCCGCAGCTCTTCAATTCTTTGTTGGGGATTTGGTGTCATTCTTTTGCGGCTGGATTGTGTAAAATTTTATCCCATCTGCAGTGATGTAAAGATTTTTCATCTCCCCTTCTTTACCAAGATTTTCCACAGGCTTGTTATTCACAAAAACTTTTGTGTGAGTCACATTTCCGATGCTAACGCTTATATTTTTTTTCGCGGCAAATTTCAAATTTGAATTCGCATCCTCCATCCGCTGGCTTACCACCTTTCCGTCCAAGTAAACTTTTATCCAGACCCGGTCTGTGATTTTCAGATTTAAATACAGACTGTCTTTGGACATAGCAGGCGCCGCCTGCACAGGTTGAGGATTTTGGGCCGGGTTCGACTGCGAAGATTTATTTATTTCGAACCGGTCGGCGTTATTTGAAACAGTCTCATTATCTGCCTTCACCTGTTCTATTTCCGATGATCCGGTAAACAATGCGAAATAAAGAACGACTAAGGCAATAAGAACTACCGCTCCGCCTATCAGATAATTGACTTTCATTTTCGAAATTAAATCTGAAGTTTGGGGCAAAGTTGGCGGTGTTTCAATTTCAGAAGTGCCGAAATTCCTTTCGATCTTCTTCGCTTCAGCTACAACCGGTTCCGCTTCACGGTTACCAATCTCATTCTCTTTTTTGATTTCATCCGGCCGATTCTTCTCTTCAGATCTGCCGGATTTGGCCTCGTCATATTTAAGCATAACTTCTTTAGGATTGAGATCTATTGTAGCGGCATATTCTTTAATGAAAGCGCGGATATAAATTTCGGGAAGAATATCGAAATTGCCTTCTTCCATTGCTTGCAGAAACTTTAAGTCAATTCTGGTTTTAGCGGCAATATGATGAAGAGAAATATTTTTAGATTCGCGGTGAAGTTTTAATTCTTCAGCGAATTTCTGAGCTGATTCCGACGCCATAATCTATAACTTAATTATTTGCTTTTTCCAATTTGGCCGCAAAAGAACCATCGAGGCCGTGAACATGAGGAAAAGTCTGAACCGTGCCGTTATCTGCAATCAATTCTGCCGGCAAATATTTTGCCGCATCAATCAATTTGAAGCCTGGATTTTCGTCAAGAAATTTTTTAATTATCTCAAAATTTTCTTCCGGTTCAATTGTGCAGGTGCTGTAAACCAGAGTGCCGCCCGGTTTAACCAGTCCTGCGCCCTTTTTCAGTAAATCATATTGAATATTAACAATATTTCTGATTTCTCCCAAATCTCTTTTCCATTTGAGATCGGGTTTTTTGGTCAGGGTTCCAAGTCCGGAACACGGGGCATCCACAAGAACTCTGTCAAAGCCTTTTTCGTCTGTAAATTCCAGCGCATCTATAGTAAGCGTATTTACAATCGATACTTTAAGCCTGTCCAAATTCTTTTTTAATATTTTCAATCGGCTTTCGAATCTATCCAGAGCCACAATTTCGCCACTGTTTTTCATCATATCAGCAATAAATGCTGTCTTTCCGCCGGGGGCGGCGCAGAGATCTAGAACCCGCATGCCCGGCTCCGCATCTAAAAGTTTTATCGGCAATCCGGTGCTCTCATCCTGCACAGAAAAATAACCTTTCTTGAAATATTCCCAGTCGGTAATATTTGTGAGGCTGTTGAGGTGAATAAATTCAGGAAGATATTTTCCGCTGCTGTGTTTTAATTCCACGGAATTGAGAAGGGACTTCACTTCTTCAACATTGGAGACAATGTTGTTCACCCGCAGAACGAGCACGGGTTTATTGTTATTCGCAATTAAGAACTTCTCTGTGTTTTCTCTGCCGTATCTGTTAAGCCATCTTTTTACCATCCATGTCGGATGTGAATAATAAGCACTCAAGTAAGCCACAGGATCTTCATCGGGGTCTGGGTAGCGTATCTGGTCTTTGTTTCTGATAATATTTCTGAGAACTGCATTCGTGAGATCCGCGGGTTTCTGGCCTTGAAGTTTTTTAACAAAATCCACGGCTTCATTAACGGCTGCATAATCGGGCACTTTTTCTAAGAATAAAATTTGATAAAGCGCCACGCGCATAGCGTTTTTCACATTAGGGATGCATTTTGAAAATTGCCCCTTATAAAACCCGTTCAATATCCAATCGATTCTTCCGAGCCATCTTGTAACGCCGTGAACTATTTCGAACAGAAGCGATTTATCTAAGCTCGAGAGATTTGAATTTTTCAGTTCTATATCGAGAAGTTTATCGAGGTAAGCATCCGTTCTGTCAATACGGTTAAGAATTTTTACCGCATGACCCCGGACTCCTTCGTAAAGGTTCATTCCGATCGTTTCGTTATTTAGTTCTTCTTCCATAGCAGACAGTAATTTTAAGGTTCTTATAAATTTACAAATAAAGTCTGAAAAGAGGGAGGATTTAAAATAAGAAAGGGCTGCAAAACAGCCCTTTCTTTAATGCAATAAAAATTATGCGGTCTTGTTTTCTTTTGCGCCGTATTTCTTTTTAAATCTTTCAACGCGGCCTGTTGAGTCCACAAGCTTCTGTTTTCCTGTAAAGAATGGATGGCAGCTTGAACAAAGCTCAATTTTAATGCTGCTTACTGTTGAGCGGGTAACAAATGTATTTCCGCAAACACAACTAACCTCGCATCTCTTATAGCTGGGATGAATTCCTGGTTTCATTTTAAGACAAATTCCTTGATTATTTTGGGCACAAATTTAGCTATGCCGGAGCTAAAAAACAAACGCAAAATGTTGAATTTAGGGCAGTTTTTTCAATCTTTTCAATGAATCTGCTTTCGCTTTGGCATTTTTGAGAGAATCGATACGGGCTCTCTCCTTTTTCAGAGTATTCTGGTCCGGCTTTTCAACCAGGAAAAATCCATCGAATGAAGAGGGAGTTTCTCCGCTGTTAACCACATTACCCTGTATCAAATTATCCTGATTGTTAGCGCCCTTGATATAATCATCAAGAGAAACGGACCTGGAATAACCGAATGGAATTCTGCCGACAGGCTGGGGAGAATTTGGATTTGGCTTTTCCAGTGATCGCTTTTCTGTTCCCGCAGCACTCTTATTCGCGTTTTCATTTCCACTTTTATTCAAAATTTCATTCTTAAGCGCGGCGGAGTTATCAACCAGGGCCTGGCTTTCAATATTTTTATCGTTTGAAGCAAATTTATTATCGTTCTGCCTGCTTTGCGGCATCAGGAGGAAAAATAAGATTACCACTGTAACCACAACGGCAGACGGGGCGAAGAATTTAGCCCAGTTGAAATTTGTTTTTTCAGCTTCCGTTTTCTCGAAATTCCTATTTTCGATCCGGGTCATCAGATTATATTCAAAATTTTCCGGCGCCTGGATCTTCGGAAGATTTTTAAGATCTTTTATCAGTTCGGAATTTTTCATCTCTTTCTCATTGTAAATATTGTTCATAGGCTAATCTTTATAAATATGTTTTAATAATTTCTGCAGATGCGCTCTTCCGCGGTTGATTCTCGATTTCACAGTGCCTACCGCTAAGCCTGTTATCTCAGAAATTTCTTCATAAGAAAGATCCTGAATATCTCTAAGTATAACTACTTCTCTGTAGACCGGTTTCACTTTCAAAAGCGCCTTCTCAATAATCTCATTTCTAATCTCGCCGTCAGTTAATTTTTCCGGCGAGTGAAACATCTTATCTTCAATCTGCGGAGTTTTTTCATCGTCATTATCACTGATGGAAAAAATTGTTCTTCTTCTTCTCCGCTTCAATTCATTTTTTGCAAGGTTCCCGGCGATCGTATAAATCCACGTTGAGAATTTTGCAAATGATTTGTACGAATCCTTGTTCAGATAAAATTTGATCATTGTCTCCTGAACTATATCCGTACAAGCGTCTTTATCCCCCACAAATCTGTAAACAAAATTCATCAGAGGATCTTTATAACGCCTCACCAAAGTTTCATAGGCTTCAAGAGTATTATTGTCTTGAAATTCCTTTATCAGCTCTTCGTCTTTGATCTCTGAAAGTGGTCTATTCAATGCGGATTATACCTTATTTGAGAAGAAATGTTTCAATTTTTGCCGTGAATTTTACCCATATACTCATATAAATGCAACCCTGCTACCGTCGTAATCCGGAAGTCACTTCCTGCCCCAGCATTTCGGCGATAAGGATCAAAAGAACCGTTTTGGGGTCGGCAGAGCTTGTTTTTGTGGCCGTATCGGCGTTCAGCAGGGCCCTGGAGGCGTTCAGCAGCCGATCGTCATTAAGCAGAAACAGCGCCTTTTTACAGTTTACATAGTACCCCCAGCTTACCCCGGCCTGCCGTGCGGCTTCATTATCATTTATGCCGGACCTCGCGAGCTCCATAATCTGTGAAAGCGTTAGCACAAATTTTGAGAGCATGTTTATTATGGCAATTATCTCCATTCCGGAATCGAGAAGATTAAAAGCAATCTCTACCGCTTTTGATTTATCCCCTTTTCCCATAGCATCCTGAAGATTGAAGATGGAATATTCTTTTGTGGGAGAGGCAATTTTAATTATATCATCACTTGAAATTTTTTCTTTGTTGACAGAATAATTAACAATTTTTTGAAGCTGCATTTCCAAAAGATTTTTTTCTTCGCCAACTATATCCACTAAAAGCCGGGCTAAATCTTTACTTAAATTTAATCCCATCTGTCTGGCTTTTTTTTCCAGCCATTCAATTAATTCTTCGCCGGTGGCTATCCGGGCTTCGAACAGACATCTTTTTTCCATCAATAAGGAATAGGGCTCCTTGGAAGAATCTGATATTTTGCCCGGCTGAGTAATAATAAGAATTGTAAACTCGGGAGGATTTTTGATGAATGAGGAGAGTTCCTTCCGTTCATTAAACTTGTCAAAATTTTTTATTATAATTAATTTTTTTCCGCCGCCGAATGGAAATGAAAATGCCAGATCGAGTATCTGGGAAAGATTCTGGCTCTTCTCCGCGTTAATTATTTCTTTATCGAAATCGGAATGAATAAGAGGCGATAAAGTTTTTTCAATCATATCAACGGCAAGATCTATTGTATACTGATCTTCGCCGCAGATGAAATAGACCGGAAGATATTTCTCTTTGGAAATATATTTAGGAATTTCAGTTACGGATGGGAGATTAGATTTAGCCATAAATTTTCGTTAATAAATTCCGGATTACCGGAATCTTTTTTCAACAACAATTTTTTTGATCGATATTTTTTCTACCGGTTTTTCATTTTGATCAACTTTAACTTTACTGATTTCCAAAACCACATCCATGCCGGAGATTATTTTTCCGAATATTGTGTGGCGCCGGTCGATCCACGGTGTTGGCGCGGTTGTAATAAAGAACTGGCTCCCGTTTGTGTTTGGACCTTTATTAGCCATAGCTACCATTCCCGGATCATCGAAATGCAGGTCGGAAACAATCTCGTCATCGAAACTTTTTCCGAAAATGCTTTCACCACCCTCGCCGGTTGCCGTGGGATCTCCGCCTTGAATCATAAAATTTCTTATAACGCGGTGAAAAGTTACGCCATCATAATAGCCTTTCAGCGCAAGCTTAACAAAATTTTCGACGGTTTTTGGAGTTTTAAGCGCAAAGAGTTCTATTTCGAAT
>JAKAMT010000153.1 GCA_021812705.1 Bacteroidota bacterium
AGAATGAAGGGGAATGGATTTTCATTTTCCAGGGCTGTCCTTTGCCATTGCTTACGATATAAAATCCCAATTCTCCTTTCGGATTCTCCGCAGAGAAGAATATATCTCCGGCGGGAGGATTGATACCGTGATTGATTATCATGAAATCATGTATCAACTCTTCCATCTTGGAATAAATTTCAGTTTTGTGAGGGAGCGATTTTTTAGGTTCATTTGCCATTACTTCGCCTGCAGGCATTTTGTCTAAACACTGCTCCAGTATTTTTATGCTCTCCCTAACTTCAGAACCTCTCTGGTAATAGCGGGCAAGGCAGTCCCCCTCTGAATAAGTCGGGATGTTAAAATCAATTTCGTTATAAAAGAGGTACGGTTTAGCCCTGCGAACATCATACTCAACGCCGCTTGCTCTCAGATTGGGACCCGTAATTCCGTACGCTATGGCATCATCTTTTGAAAGAGTTCCAATTCCCTCAAGGCGGTCGATAAAGATTCTATTGGTAAGCATGAGCTTATCCATTTCATCCATGGCGGGTTTGAGTTCTTTTAAAAATTGTCGTATCCCTACCACAATTTCAGAATCGAAATCTGCAGCGACACCTCCGATACGTGTATAACTGGTCGTGAATCTCGCGCCCGCAATTCGGTCGTAAAGGGCGTTGACTTTTTCGCGTTCGCGGAATGTCCACATAACCATTGTGACTGCACCTACATCCATTGCGAATGTACCGATAGCCACCAGGTGAGCCGCAATTCTCGACAGTTCAGCAACGATCATTCTGATGTACTGTGCCCTTTTTGGCGCTTCGATGCCGATCAGTTTTTCGACAGCGAGCACATAAGCTACGTTGTTGCACATTGTTCCAGTATAATCGAGGCGGTCCGTGTGAGGAATAAATTCAACGAAACTCATATTCTCTGCCATCTTCTCGTATCCGCGGTGAAGATAACCGAGTTCGGGCACACAACCCATAACAGTTTCTCCGTCGAGTCTTAGAACAAGGCGAAGAACGCCGTGAGTGGCCGGATGCTGCGGACCCATATTGACCACCATCTCATTTTCAAGCATATCCGTGATAGTGAGATTCTGGTCTTCTAAAAGTTTCTTGTAGATTTTTTCTTCGTTGTAAACTTGTTTAATTCTGTCCATACTATTCAGCTTTGTGAGGAAGTGGCAAAGAACCTGGAATGCCGAGCACCGGAAATTCTTTTCTCAGTGGATGATATTCAAATCCCTCCGGCATGTAGATTCTTCTTAAATCTGGATGATTCAAAAATTTAATTCCGTACATATCCCAGGTCTCTCTTTCATACCATTCAGCGCTTCTCCAAACAGACGACACCGTTTCTATTGACGGCGGATCCGATTCCAAATTTGCTTTAATGCGCAAAGTGAAATTCAATTTGAATGAGTGCGCATGGTAAACAACCGTGAATCTTTTTTTCCTTGTTGCCCAATCCACCGCCGTAACATCCTTGCACATAAGGAACTGAAGATCTGCGTCTTCTTTCAAAAATTTTGCGAACGGAACTATCTGTTCACTTTTTACTGTAAAGCAAAGATCATCCCTGAAATCGGATGTTTCTTCAATGAACGGAGAAAATTTTTCTTTAACTTTTTCTGTAATTAGTTCTTTCGGATTCATGCGATTAGTTTTGAGAAAGTTCTAGTTCTTTAAGAGATCTGTTCTGAAAGTCGCGCGATCTGGTTTTACCGATTTTTTCCTGAATGGTCATAAGCGCGTTTAAAAGATTTTCAGGGCGCGGCGGGCAGCCGGCAGTATAAACATCCACAGGTAGAAATTGATCTATTCCCTGTACAACGCTGTAAGATCTGTACATTCCGCCGGTCGATGTGCATGCGCCCATGGCAATAACCCATTTGGGATCCGGCATCTGATCATAAATTCTTCTTACTACTTGCGCCATTTTATAAGTCACAGTTCCCGCAACGATCATAAGATCGCATTGCCGCGGTGTAAAGCGCATAACTTCACTTCCGAATCGGGCGATATCATACTTAGGATCTGCCGCAGCAATCATTTCAATTGCACAGCAGCTAATTCCCATAGGCATTGGCCATACAGAACTTTTACGCGCCCACGCTACAACTGCATCTATAGTTGTTGTAATAAAACCGTCTTGAGTTAATTTAGCTTCTAATCCCATTTCAATCCGCCTTTCATATAGACATAAAGAAATCCGAGTTCAAGGACAATAAGAAAAACCAGCATCGGGAGGAATGCAAAAATTCCGTACTGAGCGTAGGCAGTTTTGAATTCAACAGCCCACGGGTAAACATAAATTACTTCTATATCGAATATAATAAAGAGCATAGCGACCAGGTAATATTTGATGGAGATCCGTTCGTGAACATTCCCGACTGGATCTTTACCGCTTTCATAGGTCATCAATTTAACTTTATTCGGGCGTTGAGGACCGAACAATGTAGAGGAAAATACTACAATGCCGCCGAATGCGACCGCAACGATCAGCACTAAAAATATTGGCAAATAATCGATAATCATATTTGAATTTCAGTTTTTTAGTGTGCGAAAAATAAATCAAATGAGATTATAAAGCAAAAAGGAATGCGGTTATACTTTGATAAGAGATTAAAAAAAGCGGAATTGGAGAATTAATTACCCCAATCCGCTTTTAATTTGAAGCTTATTTTAACAATTCGGCCAGGACGTCAATTACAGTATCCAGATCCTCGTAACTGATTACAATCGGAGGAAGCATCCTTAATACCGTTGTGCCTGCTGGCAGTGCAATTATTTTTTTTGCCAGCAGTTCCTGCAGCACCGGCTGAACTTTATCTTTCAATTCGATACCGATCATCAAACCGATGATTCTTATCTCACGGACTTTTGCGAGGGAAAGTTTTTCAAGTTTTTCCTTAAAATATTTTCCCTTCTCTTCTGCCTGCTGCCATAATTTATTCTGAACCATAAAATCTATTGAAGCAAAACCCGCAGCGCAGGCTAAAGGATTGCCGCCGAAAGTTGAACCGTGCTTATTTTTATCGACTTTAATTTTATCGGAGCATAGAATCGCCCCCATCGGAAATCCGCCGGCTATCGATTTGGCGACTGTCATCATATCGGCTTCTATTCCCATATGCTCAATCGCAAACATTTTACCCGTTCTGCAAAATCCAGTCTGAATTTCGTCGATGATGAGTAAAATATTTTTTTCATCGCACAGCGCTCTTACTTTTTTAAAGTATTCCTGCTGACCAATATTAATTCCCCCTTCACCCTGCACAGGTTCCAGAATAATGGCGGCGGTATCGTTATCTACTTCTGCAGCAAGTTTTTCAAAATTATTAAAGGGCACATGCGTAAATCCCTGCACTAAAGGTTCGAATCCTTCTTTGTATTCTTTTTTATATGTAGCGCTCAAGGCACCCATAGTTCTGCCGTGAAAAGCTTTCATTGTGGCAATGAATTTAGTTTTACCGCTGTTGAGGCGGGCAAATTTTAGAGCTGCCTCTATTGCCTCCGTACCGCTGTTGGTTAAAAACGCGTGCGTTAAATTTTTCGGTGCCACTTCGAAAAGTTTTTCCAGGAAGAGGGCTTTCTTATCATTGTAAAAAGTGTTTGGGCAGCTTAAAAGAGTGGAAGCCTGCTCTGCCAACGCTTTAGCTACATTTTCATTAGCATGGCCGATATTTGCGACACTAATACCGGCCGCCATATCGATGTATTCATTTCCCTCATTATCCCACAAGCGTGCGCCTTTCCCTTTAACAAGAACTACATCGCGCCGCGGATAAACGTCAACTTCATATCTTTGTATTAATTCTTTAAAGTCTTTCATTTTATTGTTGTTCCTTTTCCGTTTAATGCGTCTTTAATTGGGTTTTCTGTCCTGCCGTCTGCAAGTATAACTTGAGTGCCTTCCGAAGCGGCTGTTGAATTTTCTTCTCCGAACAATTTTCTAAGAGCGAGAATTTTGCGTTTCATTCTACCGTCAACTTTTTCCTCCATTGCTTCAAGTTCCGCTTTGGACATATTTGAGACCAATGAAGAAGGATCATTTTTGTCCAGTAAAAATCCGGGGGCTTCTATCAGGGAGATAACTTTCTCCGCTTTAAATTCTGTCTGAAGGAGCGCGATTATATCATCATTTTCGGAATTAACGGCGAAATTATTTTCATCTATAAGAGGAACACTGAGTACAGGCGTATATCCGTTATCCAGCAGAAGATCCAGAAGAGGTTTGTTAATTGATTTCGGCTTGCCCGAAAAATCGCGTAGCAATAGAGTCTTGCCCCCTTCTCTAACTTTAATTCCGCTGTTTCTTTTGGCCTGTATCACTTTTCCGTCCAAGCCGGAAAGCCCGACGGCATTTATACCGTACTGCTGGCAAAGTTCAACAATTCTTTTATTCTTAAGGCCCGCGTAAGCCATCATTGCCAAATCGATAGTTTCATCAGTACTAAAAACGGAATCGTAACCCGAAAGAGAGGTGACAATTCTTTTTTTGTAACCCACTTTTTCGGCAAGTTCATCCCGCAAAGCGTTTGCGCCGTGAATGATAATAAATTTTTCATCCAATGAGGCAAGATCGGATATGATACCTCTCAGGTTAAGATCTTTTCCGCCGCCGATTTTTATTAAAAGCATTTGTACTCCGTAAGAGAATTATTTTTTATTTCTTCCCATCCCTCTTCTCCAATGAACGGATCGGAGCAGACTGTAATCATATCGGAAGACACTTTGGCGCTCATTGTAAAATATTCTTCATCCTCATTGAAATGGGAGAAGACGTATGCCGCATCCGCGTCTGTAATAATTATATTCATCGCGCGTATGAAATCGGATTTTTTCTTGATAATCTCGGTTCCTTTATGGAGAGCATCTTTGATGTTTCCTTTGTCGAACCGTTTTATATAATTAAATATTTTTTCTGCGCCGATTCTTCCGTTCTCTTTTATTTTCACGCCGCTAAGCTGACCGTTGAAGATAAAGAGATATTTATCATCGTAGAAGGGCATGTTATTCTCGACAACAATTCCTTCATCTTTAAAAGCGCTCCTGGCATGAACAATCAACCTGGTTGTGGAGCCAAATTTTGAAAAATCATCTTCCCAAATCGGTTTTACATTTTTATAATGAGACCATTTTCCATTAGCTATATAAGCGCAGCCCCACCCGTGTCCCTGAAATTCCTTGCTGTTTTTTGAAATTTCAGAAAACTTCTGAAGATTTTCGGAAATGGAGAAATTATTTTTTGAATTAATGTAAAGCAGTCTGCACATTTTATATTCAACCGTCCAGGCAATTGAAGAAAAGTTTATTGCGATTAAATTGGATGAAGCCCGGGAAATTCCAATCCTGTTCTCTCTTCAAATCCATGCATCAAATTGAACGCCTGCAATGCCTGTCCCGCAGCGCCTTTCATCAGATTATCGATTGCGCTCACTACAACCAGGCGGTTGGAGAACTCATCTTTTTTAAATCCTATATCGCAGTAATTAGTTCCGCTAAGCAGTTTAGGTTCAGGGAAACGGTAAATACCGTCGCTCTCCTTTACGATTCTTACAAACGGTTCATTGCCGTAAGCGTCTCTGTAAATTTTCCAAATTTCTTTTTCGCTCAAATCTTCTTTAAGAAAGACATGGCAGGTTGCCAGCAAACCGCGCACCATATCTATGGCTGTCGCCGAGAAATGGATCTGTATCTTTTTTCCGAAAGACATTTCCTGCAGCATCTCTGCCGTGTGCCTGTGCTGTGTAGGCTGATAAGAGCGTACGACTCCTGCGCGCTCCGGATGATGGGAACCTTCATTCACCTTATTTCCACCCTCGCTCGATCCCACTTTCACTTCGATGACTGTTCTGTCTAGTTCAACAACGCCACTTTTATATAACGGGTACAAGCCCAGTATGCTGGCGGTTGCATTGCAGCCCGCGCTTGAGATATAATTTGCCGCTTTCATCTCTTCGCGGTGCAGTTCAGGTATGCCGTAAACAAATTCATTCAGCAGTTCGGGGCGCGCGTGTTTGTGACCGTACCATTTTTCATATTCATTCAAGTCTTTAAGTCTG
Organism: Bacteroidota bacterium; assembly: GCA_021812705.1. Classification (GTDB taxonomy): domain Bacteria; phylum Bacteroidota; class Ignavibacteria; order Ignavibacteriales; family Melioribacteraceae; genus Fen-1258. The sequence goes on from JAKAMT010000153.1 coordinate 6,056, forward strand.
AAGTCTGCGCTTAAATCTATGATTTTGGGAGCGAGTTTTTTAAAATCATCAATTTTATTCTGAGAGCTGTTGTGCGGAAGGCAAAGGAATAGAAGATCGCACGGCTCAAGTTCGCCCGCCGAGACAAATTTTAATGTGGTCGATTTCCTCAGATTCGGATGAATTTTGTG
>JAKAMT010000154.1 GCA_021812705.1 Bacteroidota bacterium
GAAATCAATTTCGGAATAGCTCCGGCATAATCTGTCTTTCGATGCTGACGGTGCGAAATTAAAAGAAAGACTATGTGCGTAGAGGTTCATTGAATTTTAGTTTCGGACGCGGGTTCGACTCCCCGCACATACACAAAAAGAAAGACTATGTGCGTAGAGGTTCATTGAATTTTAGTTTCGGACGCGGATCGCCGAAGGCGATTAAAGCTTGTCAGCCGAAGGCTGATTCGACTCCCGCCACCTCTACAAAAAGAAAGACTATGTGCGTAGAGGTTCATTGAATTTTAGTTTCGGACGCGGATCGCCGAAGGCGATTAAAGCTTGTCAGCCGAAGGCTGATTCGACTCCCGCAACCTCCACAATTTGAATGACGGCAGTGAATAGTTATCAATGCCGGTAATTGATTAGTTCTTTCATACTTTCTCAAAAAAATAAAAGTCAGTGGGAACAATCAAATTATATGTATTGAAAGGTTCTTCCGGTAAAAGATATGTTGGTATTACAAATGATTTAGAAAGAAGATTGTCCGAGCATAGAAGCAAGAGGTCAAAAGGCGGACAAATATTGGGAGATAGTTTCACTCTTCTTTTAACTGAGGAATTCGCCGACTATAAAGATGCTAGAGTCCGTGAAAAATTTTTAAAATCAGGTCAAGGCAGAGAATCTCTTAATGAGTTAGAGTTTCGGACGCGGATCGCCGAAGGCGATTAAAGCTTGTCAGCCGTAGGCTGATTCGACTCCCGCCACCTCCACAATTTGAATGACGGCCCAGCTTTAATGATGGTCCGGAAAAATTAAAATTATTGAAACAAAATAAGATAATAATAGTATAAAGCGAACAGTTTAATAAGGCAGATCCATCGAAAGGTTATCTCTAAATAAAGTCGGCACATCACTCACTGCGATAATTGGAATTGTACTTCAGTTGCTTGTGATCTCAAATTCTACTCTGCAAAGCGAAGAGCGTTCGTCGTGTGTCTCAATATATACACGTAATAATGATCAGAGCTGCTGCTGCCAGGACCAAGAATCACAATCGAAGTGTGAATGCTGTGTGTTACAAAAGTTCTCATCCGGTAAAATTTCTAAATGCGGCTGCTCTTATACTGAAAATAAAAACGAAAATAACTTTACCCAGAACCATTCCTACGAGAGTCTTCATAATATTCCCGTAGGTTCTATTAATTATTTAAAAGAAAACCACCAGGCCAGTTCCGCAGATGCGACAAATATTAAATTGGTCGACAGCGGAGGCCAATCTATCTTTATCCTCGATTCATCATTCCGGATCTGAAAATATTTCTCTTTCCAAAATTATTTTGAAAGTTTTTTTGTCTGATCAATTGTAAATTCATTCTGTCTTTTATTGTGATGAATTTAAATTGGTCGAATTATTAGAATAATTTAAAATCAAAAGAGAAAATTATGATCGAAAAAATAATTGACTGGTCCGCCAATAATAGGTTCATAGTAATTCTGATTTATCTTTTAGTGATCGGATTCGGAATCTACAGTGTGATTAATTTGCCCGTGGACGCAATTCCGGATCTGTCAGAAAATCAGGTAATAATTTACACAGAATGGATGGGGCGCTCGCCTCAGATAATCGAAGACCAGGTTACTTTTCCCATTGTCTCCGGATTGCAAGGACTTCCAAAAGTGAAAGCCGTGCGCGCGTCTTCTATGTTCGGCATGTCATTCGTATTCGTCATATTCGATGACGGCGTGGATACTTATTTTGCGCGGACACGTGTGCTGGAGAGAATGAATACTATTCAAGCGCAACTGCCTGCCGGTGTTGTCCCGTCACTTGGACCCGATGGAACCGGAGTTGGTCACGTCTACTGGTATACTGTTGAAGGAAAAGGTTATGATCTTGGAACTCTCCGTTCAATTCAGGATTGGTACATAAGATACAAACTTTCTGCGGTGGATGGAGTTGCAGAAGTAGCCAGCATCGGCGGATTTGTAAAACAATATCAGGTCGATGTGAACCCGAATGATCTTAGAGCTTACAATCTTACAGTCTCAGATGTTGTAAACGCAGTTCAGAGGAGCAACAGCGAAGTGGGTGGAAAAATTCTGGAAGTCAGCGACGCTGAATATTTTGTGCGCGGGCAAGGATATATAAAATCAAAAGAAGATGTAGAGAATACTGTAATTAAATCCGCATCGAACGGAATCCCGATCCTTGTAAAAAATGTTGCTACTGTTGCGCTTGGTGGAGATATAAGACGAGGGGCGCTAGACAAGAACGGGGAAGGGGAGACCGTAGGCGGAATTATTGTGATGAGAAACGGAGAAAACGCTCAGAAAGTAATAGATAGGGTAAAAGAAAAAATAAAAGAAATTACACCTGGCCTGCCGCCGGGTGTTGAGATTGTCACGTCATATGACAGAAGCACGCTTATAAAGGAAGCCGTAGGTACATTGGAGAGGGCTCTTATTGAAGCATCAATCACAGTGTCGATTATGGTTATGATCTTCCTGCTTCACTTCAGAAGCATCGTCAGAATTCTTATTGAACTGCCTATCTCGATTCTTATCGCTTTCATACTTATGTATCTGTTTGGAATTTCTTCTAACATAATGTCGCTCGGAGGAATAATTCTGGCAGTTGGAGTAATTGTAGATTCTTCCATTGTCCTTGTAGAGAATGCTTATAGAAATTTGGCAAAGGCACTCCAGGAAAAAGATCAATTAACCCCCGATGAGTATAAAAAAATCTCAATAGATTCTGCAAAACAGGTCGGAAGAGCGATATTCTTTTCGGAGTTAATAATACTAACATCGTTTCTTCCTGTGTTCTTATTAACTGGACAGGAAGGAAAAATGTTCCATCCGCTCGCTTATACGAAATCTTTTGCTATGATCGGCTCTGCAATTGTAGTTATCTCACTGATCCCGGTCTTAATGACTATGCTGATGCGCGGTAAATTCAAACCGGAAGAAAAAAATCCAACTACCCGTTTCTTTATTAAATTATATGAACCTGTGATTCATTGGGTTCTGAAGCACAGAAAAATTACAATTGCAATAAATGTGATCGCGCTGCTGATAACGGTTCCGATCATACTGAATACGGGCAGCGAGTTCATGCCTCCATTGGATGAGGGTTCAATTCTTTATATGCCGGTTACTCTGCCGGGGGCCTCAATCTCCGAAGTCAACAGAATCCTGCAGGAACAAGATAAAATAATTAAATCCGTCCCTGAAGTTCACCATGTTCTGGGTAAAACGGGAAGGGCGGAGACAGCTACGGACAATGCCCCGTTGAGCATGATAGAAACTATAATCCTCCTTAAACCGAAAAATGAGTGGCGGCCGGGAATCACCAAACAACAGATAGTTGCAGAACTTGATTCTAAATTGCAAATCCCTGGCGTTACAAACGGCTGGACACAACCTATAATAAACAGAATCAACATGCTCTCTACCGGCGTTCGGACTGATATAGGGTTTAAAATTTTCGGTCCGGACTTGGACACACTCGAAGCCTATGCCATAAAAGCAGAAGCGCTTTTGAAGAAAGTCGATGGTGCTGCTGATGTGGTTGCAGAACGAGTGCAAAACGGATACTACCTGGATATACAAATTAAAAGGGAGGCTGCAGCAAGATACGGAGTCAATATCAGAGATCTGCAGGATATTATTGAAACTGCAATCGGCGGTCAGAATCTTGGAACTGTAATTGACGGAAGAATGCGTTTCCCGATTAGAATGAGATACCAGAAAGATTATAGGGATAATATAGAAGAGCTCAAAAATCTGATTGTTCCCGTCTCCATATCCAATCCAATGCTTTCTCAAATTTCAAATGCTGCTATGGGTGCAGGCATGAATGGAGGCAGTTCTGGTGGCGGAATGTCTTCGATGAGCGCAAATAAAAATTACATCGCTCCTCCTCAGAATTCCACAACTCAAAATGATTTCTCCTTGATGAGCACCGATCAAAACTCAGTCACATATCTTCCGTTGACAGAGCTCGCCGAGATCAATTTAGTAACAGGGCCTCCTATGATCAGCAGCGAAAACGGAATGCTCCGCTCAATAGTTTTTATGAACACACGCGGGCGCGACATGGGCAGCGTTATGGTAGATTCCAAAAAGGTAATTGAGGATGGACTCAAACTGCCAGCCGGATATTCTTATACGTGGAGCGGGCAGTATGAAAGCAAAGTGCGCGCTCAACAGACTATCGAAATTATCATGCCGGTAGTCTTTTTGGTGATTTTCTTCCTTCTCTTTTTTACACTAAAAGATTATGTGGAAGCCGCAGTGGTAATGTTGTCTGTTCCGTTCGCGTTGATAGGCGGGGTATATATGATCTACATGCTTGGATACAACTTTTCGGTTGCGGTGTGGGTCGGTTTTATTGCACTTTACGGAATTGCTGTTGAAACGGGCGTTATAATGGTGGTCTATCTTCATGAGGCACTCGATAGAAAATTGAAAGCCCACGCGGATGGAAAGAGGGGTGCTATAACTAATCAAGATATTTATGAGGCCACAGTTGAAGGATCTGTTCTAAGATTAAGACCGAAATTGATGACTGTTTTCACCGCGATGGTTGGACTGATCCCCGTAATGTGGTCCTCGGGAACGGGTGCGGATGTAATGAAACCTCTTACCGCGCCAATGATAGGCGGATTGCTTACTTCTGCTGTTCATGTGCTTATTGTTACCCCGATTCTTTTTGCAATGATGAAAGAACGTGCACTCAAAAAAGGTAAACTGGAAATTTCAAAAATGGCCGGCTGGATGAAGGAGGGATGATAAAATGAAAATTAATTATTTGAAGATGAATAAATTAAACGGGATGTCCGGATGGAAAAAGAGATTTGTTCAAATCATTCTGTTGCTATCCGTAAGTACATCTGGTTTAATCCTGAAAGCACAGGAATTGGATTCATTGGTAGCGGAGGCGGTAAAAAATAATCCGCAGTTAATCTCTCTCAAATACAAAATAACAGCTTCAGAAAAAAGGAGAGAATCTGTAAACACAATGCCGGCCCCGAATTTCTCGGTTGAATTCTCGCAAGTGCCGACCAATACCGCTGACATTCTCAATCAGTCGATTTCAAATAATTTCGGGCTCTCGCAAATGTTCCCTCTGGGGGGCAAATTAAACGCGATGGCTGAAGTTGAGAGAAAGAATACTTTGGTAGAGAATGATAATTATGAGTCGTATAAAATTAATCTTGTTGCACAGTTGAAAATGACTTACTTCACTATTTGGCTGATTGACCGGAAAATAGAAGTCCAAAAAGAAAATATTGGACTAATTAATGAGATAATTAAATCGATGGAAACCGCTTTCTATACAAATAAAATCAATCAAGCGGATCTGCTTACTCTTCAAAGCGAAGTTGCATCGGAAGAAACCCAGCTTTTGATTCTGGAAAAGCAAAAAGAAGCGCAGATTTATAAACTGAATAAATATCTTGGAAGGAGTCTGGATTCGAAAAATATCTCAATCCCTAAAGACATTTCATCTTCTCCGGTCACCGCCGCTCAGTCGAAACTGGAAGAAATATTGAATGCATCAAATCCGGATTTAAGAAGAATGGAGAACATGATCGAAATGAACAGAGCGATGATCGATGCGAACAACAGAGAGTTGATACCGGATCTGATGGTCCAGGCGATGTTTATGAGAATGCCGCGGGGAATGATCCTGACATCCAAAAGCGATGTAATGATGGTTGACTCTAAAACTGAAACGATGTATTCATTGATGTTTTCCGTCAATCTTCCATTTGCGCCATGGTCTGTAAATAAATACAAAGCTAAAGAAGCCGAACTTTATGACGGCATCAGCAGTATCGAATATGAGCTCAAAGAAATGAAAAGAGATATGATTTCAAAACTTAAAGAAGCTTTAGTGAAATACAACACTTCCATAGAACTGAATAAATTATATGACGATAAAGTTGTGCCGCTTTACAGCAGAGCCGCAGAATCGCAACTTTCAGCTTACCAGAATAACAGGACGGGCGTTAGCACAGTGCTGGATTCTTACCGAATGCTGCTGATGCAAAAAATGAATTTATATATGGCCAAGGCCGATACACAGATGGCTCTTGCGGAGATTGAAATGATGGTCGGAACAAACCTTAAAAATTTTTAGTGTATCTGTGAAAAATTATATTAGAATTAATAGAGGAACAAAAATGAAAATCTACAAAAATCT
>JAKAMT010000155.1 GCA_021812705.1 Bacteroidota bacterium
TATCCGAGTCCAACATCATTCAGGAAAGTAAGCCTCTTCAGAATCTCTTCGTGTATCCTGGCGGCAACCGCCTTCTCATAATCGGTCAGCTTTACCAATTTGAAAAAGATTAATGCCCGTTCGATAGACATCTGCACAATATCATGAATCGATTTATCCTCTATCAGAACCTGCAAAGCTTCTCTTCTCAAACGCGAACCCCGGCATGCTGCGCATGTTGTGTATCCCCTGTATTTGCTCAGAAGAATCCTTATTCCCATCTTGTAAATTTTTTCTTCCAGGTGTTTGAAGAAACCGTCGATGCCGACAAAACCTTTGAATCCCTCTTTTAAGAGTTTTGTCTGTTCGTCGTTCAATTCTTTGAATGGAATGTTAAGCGGAATTCTGTTGCCGTTATTTTTAATGAGATCGCGCAGATATTTGCTGTTCTTTACAGTGCGCCAGGGTGCAACCGCGCCGTCGAGAAGAGAAAGATTGGGATTGGGAACTATGAGCTCCATCTCGTATCCCATTGTTTTGCCGAAACCCTGGCAGACAGGACAAGCGCCGAACGGATTGTTGAATGAGAAAAATCTGGGTTCCGGTTCCTCATAACGGATGCCGCAGCATTCGTAAAATTTCGTAAAATGCTTAAGCTTGTTTGTGTCCGCGTTAATTATTGTTAGCCTGCCTTCTCCCTCTTTAAATCCGGCTTCAATCGATTCAGCCAGAGTCTCTCTCACTTTTCCTTTTTTTATTTTAAACCGGTCGAGGATAACATATATATCATGCTTCGATTTAGGAAGCGTTTTAGTCTCGTTCAGATCAATCATCTTATCCTTGATAAAAATCCTGAAGAAACCTTTTTTTCTCAGCAGGTCAAATTCCTCTTTGACGCTTCTTCCTTCGTGTGAATGAATAGGGAAGCCGAGATAATATTTTTCCTCTTCGTTCTGGTCTTCCAGCCATTCCGAAACGGTGGTAACAGTGTCCTTCGTTACAACTTTGCCGCAGTCGAAGCAGATTGTTTTGCCTATTCTCGCGAAGAGGAGGCGAAGGTAATCGTAGATTTCCGTGCTGGTTCCGACTGTTGAGCGGGGATTTCTGGCGCCGGTTTTCTGCTCGATTGCTACCGCGGGCGATATTCCGAAAATAAAATCGACGTCGGGCTTGTTCATTCTTTCAAGAAACTGGCGCGCATAAGATGACAGGCTTTCAACATATCGCCTCTGTCCTTCTGCATAGATAGTATCGAATACGAGAGAGGATTTGCCGCTGCCGCTCACTCCGGTAAAAACAGCCAGCTTGTTGCGGGGAATTTCTAATGATACATTTTTTAAATTGTGCTGGCGTGCCCCGCGGACTATAATTTTATTGTCTGGAGTTATATACGGTTTTTTTGACATGAAATTATTTTATCGTGTGTAGAAAAATTTTGCCGTGTAAAGGCAAAATCAAATTAGTATTGCCGTTAAATCAGAAGTCTCAACTATTTTTTATTTAAACGCGATTCCAATTCCTTAAGTTCAATCATTTTTTTGTCCACAGCTTCCTGAAGCTTTTTCAATTCAGTCATCTGAAGATCGAGCGCTTTTTCATATTCTGACCGGTTCCAGTAACCGCGTTCTTCGAAGTAGGATTTGAACAGCCAGTTATGTTTAAGCGCTTCCATGTTCTCCGCTAAACTTGAAGTGGCAATTCTTGCATCCTCAGAAGTTTTAACTAAGTTTTTCATTATAGTTTTAACAGAGTCGGCAATTTTTTTATCGCCCACGAGTGCGCCCAGCGCGCCTTCACCGCGGTTCACTTTGCTCACTAAATTTCTGACGTCAATCGTCGCACTGTCTATATTCACAATTATCGCTTTCAAGCTGCCGCTCGTCTGAACGATAATATCTGAAATTTCGTCCAATCTGCGGGTTATAATATTCAGACCTTTATCTGCCGATTGCGTTGCGCTGACGGCCGAATTATAAAGATTGTCGTCATTTATTAATTTGCCTACAGATCCTTCTCCCTTGTTAATTTTTGCGAATATGTCTGAAAAGTTCTGCGAAAGAGTTTTAATGTTTGCCATTATCGACTGCGTTTCTTCTATAATAGCAGAGACATTAACCGGATTTTTTGAACGGATTGTTCCGCCGTCGTTGATCTCCGCTGCGTCCGGGCTGCCGGGAGAGATAGTAACAATTTTTTTACCGACTAAACCTTCCGTTTCAATTGCGGCTTCGCTGTCTATGTGAATGAAATGTTTAAGCGCATTATCAATTCTCATTGTTACCTGAACGGTGGCGCTTGAATCTCCGGCAAATGAGATGGCGCTTACACTTCCAACATCATAACCGCTTAACCGCACGGGCGCGCCGCTTTTCAGTCCTTCAATCTGGCCGAAGTAGGCTTTCACCTCGGAGGTGCTTGTGAAAAGTTTTTCTTTATTGCCCAAAAGAAATATCGAGAGAACAAGAATAACTGTTCCGAAGAAGATGAAAATACCTAACCGCGCTCCTTCAAGCTGTTTTAACATTTTATACTCCGCTAAACTTTTATTATTTCATGACTGAAAAAATTTTTCAAGAACGGATCGTCTGATTTTGTTAATTCTTTAATGTCACCTTCGAAAGCGACGACGGCATCGCGTAAAAATATTGCCCTGTCCGCTATGATTTCTGCGCAGATAAGATCATGGGTAACCACAATCGAAGTCATATTTAATTTTTTCTGAAGATTTAAAATCAATTCGCTTATCTCTTTAGTCGTTATAGGATCCAGACCGGTTGTCGGCTCGTCATAGAGCATCAGCGCGGGATCCGTAATAATAGAGCGCGCCAGACCGATTCTTTTTTTCATGCCGCCTGAAAGCTCCGAAGGCATTTTATCTATAGCTTCTTCAAGCGAAACCAGGTCGAGTGTATATTTTACTTTTTCTTCTATCTGGCTTGGAGTCATCTCCGTAAAATGCCGCTTCAGAGGAAATTCTAAATTTTCGCGCACCGTCATTGAATCATATAAAGCCGCGCCCTGAAAAAGAAATCCAATATTCTTGCGCACCTCATTCAATTCTTTCAAAGAAAGACTCAAAACATTCTTGCTATTAATATAGATGGTTCCCGAATCGGGTTTCATCAAACCGATAATACATTTCAGCAGAACGCTCTTGCCGGATCCGCTCTTGCCGAACACGACAAGATTTTCTCCCCGCGTCACTTCGACCGATACATCATGAAGCACTACGAGTTTGTCGAAATTTTTCGACAGATTTTCTACTTTGACTAAAGTGTCGGCCATAGCATTAAAGTGATTTTTACCAGAACTGAATCAAAAATTAAAATTAGAAGGGAAGAGAGAACTACAGAAGTTGTTGACGCCTGCCCGACTCCTTCCGTTCCTCCTTCCGCGGAATATCCCTTGTAAGAGCCAACTATTCCGACTATATAACCGAATACAAATGTCTTTGCAACGCTGGGAATGAAATCTCCGAACTCTATAGCCTGCACAACCGACTGCTGAAAATATTGGAAACTCATCGGTTCTACAATTATTATTGCTATGTATGCTCCGGTGATTGCAATAAAGATAACATAGACTGTGAGAATAGGGAGAATCATCATTGTTGCAATCACACGCGTTACAACCAGATACTTAAATGGATTTATGGCCGATACTTCCATCGCGTCTATCTGTTCGGTTACCCGCATCGAGCCGAGTTCTGCGCCTATTCCGGAACTTACACGTCCCGCGAATATGAGAGCGGTAATTACAGGTCCAAGTTCTCTTACAACCGAAAGTGAAACCATCGCCGGAAGAAAATCCGTGGCGCCGAATCTCTGCATTACCGGCTGGCTCTGCATCGTAAGCACCAGGCCTATTATTAAACCGGTTATGCTTACAATTCCCATAGTCTTAACGCCGAGCTCGGTCATGTGTTTCTTTATCTCGCCGATCTCGTACGGGGGCAGGAAGCCCTGCTTCAGAAATTCCAAATTAAAAATTGTAAGTCCGGTAAGCGTTGCAAAGAAATTGTAAAGATAATCTCCGTAGGTTAAACGCCGTCCGTATCTATGTCTTGGAAGATTCATTAGAAATGATATTTATGACATTTACAAAATAGCAAAAGATTGCAAGACTTTGAAGTGCCTGCGCTTATTTAATGCAGTGTTTTCAAGGTACACTGAAAAAAATGCGAATAAACTGATGAGAATTGAACAGGCCTATCTAGAATGCGTTTTGAATATGGTTGATCTTAGGCTTTTCGTCTTTTAGATGAAGGATGGCAATCACATCTATGCGTGCGTCTATATCATTGATTCCATTTTCGAACATATATGCCTCGGCGGTCTTTCTTATCAGCCGCTGCTTCGATTTGGAGATTGATAACTCTGGAGGCCCGTATTCTAAATTGGTTCTATATTTAACCTCAACGAAGACAAATTCTTCTTTATCCTTAGCAATAATGTCTATTTCGCCGTGCCCGTGAAAATAATTTCTTTCGATTATTTCATAATAATTATCTTGCAAATGTTTGCAGGCAAGATCTTCGCCGTAATTGCCGCTGATATGTTTGTTTTGTGACATTTCTTTAAAACCGTTCAAAGTTCAATGTGCGAGGTTCAAGGTTTGTAGAACTTTGAACATTGTACCTTGCACATTGTACATTGAACAAATATTTTGTTTGCCCATTGCTCGATAGCAGGTGAGCATCTATTTAGTAGAACCACTATTCATCTACTATGGCCAATAAGCCACCAGGGCACTAAACATGATTTAACTAATACGAAATATCAGAGAAAAAGTTTTTCCTGTTCCGATTCCGCGAACAATTTTCTTAAAAAAGTTTTACGGTGAAGAGGGGTAGCACCGAATTTTTTAACTGCGTCGCGGTGGGCTTTAGTTGCGTATCCTTTGTTCTGTTCCCACATATATTCCGGGAATTTTATATGCGCTTCGTTCATAATTCTGTCTCTTGTCACTTTTGCAATTATAGAGGAAGCAGCTATGGAAAATGATTTGGCGTCCCCCTTTATAACCGTCTTAGATTTTATGCCGGTTAAAAAATTCTTGTTTCCGTCTATTAAAATCAGATCTGGATTCGGGCGCAGCTGTTCTGACGCTATCTTCATTGCCTTCAGAGATGCCTGAAGAATGTTTATCTCGTCAATCTCTTCATGGCTTATTATTCCCACTCCGTAAGAGACGCAATTCTCAAGTATCCAGCCGTAAAGTTCGTTTCTTTTCTTCTCGCTTATCTTTTTTGAATCGTTAATCTCTTTATGAAACGTTTTTTTGTCGAAAATTACAGCTGCCGCAACAACAGGGCCAGCCAACGGACCGCGGCCCGCTTCATCTACTCCCGCAATCAGTTTAATTTTGCGGGAATAAAATTCATTATCGAATGATTTTAATCTGTTCATCGTAAGTAAATATCTTCAAAAAAAATATTATATACTAAACTGCAAATAATTATTGGCTTTTTAAATTAAACTTTTTTAGAATTTTGCTGGTAAAAATAGGACTTAACAATACGCATTAATTCAGTTATATTTGATAAAAAGGAAGAATTATTATGACATTAAATAAGTCAAGAACCCATATCAAAATTGATCGGAATGAATGGGAAGAACTGAAAAAAAATCCTGTCTTGAGAGACACATTAGAACTTCTTGAGGATATCTCCGATATAGAAAAAGCAAAAAAAGATACAGGAAAAAGTATTTCATTAAAAAAATATTTAAAGAAGCGTGGCTTATAAAATAGAAATAAAATCGTCAGCGATAAAAGATTTAGATTTACTGCCCGATAAAGAAGTTAGGAAACTAGCTCCCAGAATATTTCAATTGGCTGAAGAACCTAGACCAGTCGGAATCCAAAAATTAACAAATAAGGAGGGTTATAGAATTAGAATTGGAAATTATCGTGTTTTATTTGAGATAGACGATAAAACAGAATCAATACTTGTTTTTAGAATTAAGCATAGAAAAGATGCGTATAAATAATTAGATGTAGTTTCCACTAAATCGATCACCCGATATCCATCACCGCGACTAAAATTCATTAAGTATTCCAAAATGAATTTTTCCGTCACCGAAGGAATCTCCCTTCCCCAGCGCAAAACTTACGCTAAGAACTCCAAGCCCGGTCTCAATATTCAATCCGAATCCGTAACCCGGCAGAAATTG